>JBGPTS010000015.1:0-32700 GCA_041490745.1 Binatia bacterium
AAATGGTCGCTGCTCGGCGGCATGCGCTCGGCGGCGCAGATCGTAAGCTATGAAATTCCCGCCGGTCTCTCCGTGCTGACGATTATTTTCGTCGCCGGGACGATGAGCACGCAGGGCATCATCCAGGCGCAGGGCTGGGCGCCGTGGGACTGGTTTCTGTTTTACAATCCGTTTACCTTCGTCGCCTTCTTCCTCTATTTCACCGCGGCCCTGGCCGAGGGCAACCGGACGCCGTTCGATATTCCCGAAGCCGAGTCCGAACTCGTCGCCGGCTACGTGACGGAATACAGCGGCATGCGCTTTTTGTTTTTCTTCTTCGCCGAGTGGGGCAATCTCTACGTGATCGGCGCGGTGGCGACGATTCTGTTTCTCGGCGGCTGGCAAATCCCGCCGGTGACGAGTCAACCGCTGCTTCAGGGGATACTGCAATTCGGTGTTTTTTTTGTGAAGGCGTATCTCTGGGTTCTCGTCGCCATGTGGGTGCGCGCGACGCTGCCGCGCGTGAGAGTGGATCAACTGATGTCGCTCTGCTGGAAATATATGGTGCCGCTCTCGTTTATCTGCATCATCGGCACGGCGGGCTGGATGGTCGTCTGGCCGCAGGGCAACCGCTGGGCCAGTATCGGGATGTTCGTCTTCGGCGTCGTCGTCCTGGTCCTGTTTGCTCGGCGCGTCGGCTATCAGATTCGCCATTCGAAGCCGGAAATTTATTTGAAGCCGTACATATAAAGACAGGTTGGCTTTGACTTTCTATGCCGACTGAAATAGCACAGGGGAGCATGAACGGGTTCGGCGCATACACAAGAAATATCCTGGAGACCGTCACGACGATCTTCGAGGGCCTGGCGATCACGTTTTCGCATCTGGCGCGCCGCCCGATGACGATCCAGTATCCGGACCGGCTCGCCAAGCCGGTTCAGGAGACGCTGCCTCTGAGATACCGCGGCATTCTCGAGGTGGATCTCGACATCTGCACCGGCTGTCTCGCTTGCGAGCGCGTCTGCCCGATTATTTGCATCACGATCGGGATCGACATGAACAAAGAGACCAAGCAGCGCAGCTTCGGCCACTTCGACATCGACATCTGCAAGTGCATGTACTGCGGTCTCTGCGCCGAGGCATGCCCGACGGGCTCGATCCGCCATTCGCAGGAGTTCGAAGGCGCGAGTTACAATCCGGCGGGCCTGGTGCGCCACTTCGTCACCAAGCCGGTATCGCTGTACAAGCCCAAAAAAGGCGGCGAGACGGACTCGACGATGGCGAAGAAGGTGGAGATCGGGCTCAAATATCTCGACGAGTTTGCGACTCCGGAAGGACCGGGAGGGGCGGGAGCAGGGGAGGGATAGATGGCGGATGAGTCGGGTGTCCCGGCGGATCCTGAGTTCTCGATTGTCAACTAATCACTGATCGACCCAAAAAGCCGGCGGCTTTTTGGGATTTTTTTTAGAGCGAAAAGAATTTTCATGGAACTTGGCGCTGTAGTTTTTTATCTGGTCGCCGCCGTTACGGTGGTTTCGGCGGCGATGGTCGCGTTCTCGCGCAATATCATCCACTCGGCCTTCTCTCTGCTCGGAACTTTCGCGGGCGTGTCGGGCATCTACGTCTTTTTGGGCGCGGACTTCGTCGCCGCCGTGCAGCTCTTGATCTACGTCGGCGGCATCCTGGTGTTGATTCTTTTTGCGGTCATGCTGACGCATCGCATCACCGACGTCAAGATCACCAACCGCGCGGCGGGTCGAGTTCCCGCGCTTTTGATCGTCGCCATCCTGATCGGACTCTTGATCCAAACGATTCGAGAAACCACGTGGGCCAAGGCGAAGGAAATCGCTTTCGCGCCCACGGCGGCGCAGATCGGCGATCTTTTTTTGCAAAATTATCTGCTGCCTTTCGAGCTCGCTTCGCTCGTCTTGCTCGCGGCGCTGATCGGCGCCGTGGTGCTCGCGCGGAAAGAAATTCGGGAATAAACAGATGGTCATCGATCTCACTCACTACCTGATCCTCGGCGCGATCCTCTTCAGCCTCGGACTTTACACCGTGCTGACGCGGCGTAACGCGATCAGCGTCTTGATGGGCGTGGAGCTGATTTTAAATTCAGCGAACATCAACTACGTCGCCTTCGCGCACTACAGCAGCGGCACCGTGGACGGCCAGATTTACGCGATCTTCGTCATCATGTTGGCGGCGGCGGAAGCCGCCGTCGGTCTCGCGATCGTGCTCGCGATTTTCCAGCTCTTCCACACGATCGACGTGGGCGCGGTGGAAACATTGAAAGAATAGGGCGGAGGGCTGAGGGATGAGGGCGGAAAAAATACCGGCGGATTTCATCCCTCATCCCTCATCCCTCATCCTTTTTGGATAAATATGGATCATCCCATACAGACCGACTACCTCCGCTGGATCGTGCTGCTGCCGCTCATCGGCGCGGCTCTGAACGGGCTCCTTGGCGCGCCGCTGCAGAAGCGGATCGGCAAGTGGTGGGTGAGCCTCGTCGCCTGCGCGCCGGTCGTCGCGGCGTTCGCGCTTTCGTTCTCGGCGTTCTCCAAACTGCTCGCGCTCAAGCCCGACGAGCGCTTTCTAATCGACCGCGTCTATTCGTGGCTCTCGCTCGGAGCGCTCAACGTTGACGTCTCTTTCTGGGTCGATCCGCTCTCGGCGGTCATGATCCTCGTCGTTACGGGCATCGGCGGCCTGATTCACATTTACTCGACAAGCTATATGCACGAGGACCGCTCGTACTGGCGCTACTTCGCCTTCCTTAATTTATTTACCTTCTCTATGCTGCTGCTCGTCACCGCCGACAGCCTGCTCCTCATGTTCATCGGCTGGGAAGGAGTCGGCCTCTGTTCCTACGCGCTGATCGGCTTCTGGTATCACGACCACACGAACACGCGCGCCGGCAACAAAGCGTTCATCGTCAACCGCGTCGGCGATTTCGGCTTCATCCTGGGAATTTTTCTCATCTTCTGGACGCTCGACCAACAGGGACACGGCACGGTGACGTTTCGCGAAATCGCGGAGCACGCCTCTCTGCTCGAAGGCCAGACGATCTGGGGCATCGCCGTGCCGACGCTGGCGACGCTCTTTCTCTTTCTCGGCGCGACGGGAAAATCGGCGCAGATCCCTCTTTTCGTCTGGCTTCCCGACGCGATGCAAGGCCCGACGCCGGTGAGCGCGCTGATCCATGCCGCCACGATGGTCACCGCCGGGGTTTACATGATCGCGCGCCTTAACTTTCTTTTCTCCATGGCGCCGTTCACACTGTCGATCGTCGCGGGAATCGGCGTCGCAACGGCCCTCATGGCCGCGACCATCGCGCTCACACAAACCGACATCAAGCGCGTGCTCGCCTACTCGACGATCAGCCAGTTGGGCTACATGTTTCTCGCCGCCGGCGTCGCCGCGTATAGCGCGGCGGTCTTTCACCTAATGACGCACGCCTTTTTCAAGGCCTGTCTCTTTCTCGGTTCGGGCAGCGTGATTCACGCCATGGGCGGCGAGCAGGATATGCGCAAGATGGGCGGGCTGCGCCATTCGATGCCGTGGACTTTCTGGACGTTTACCATCGCCGTCCTGGCGATTGCCGGCACGCCGCTCACCGCGGGATTTTTCTCCAAAGACGAAATTCTTTGGCAGGCGTTTTCCAGCGAGCACGGCTCCGTCTTGCTGTGGCTGTTGGGCGTCGCCGGCGCGGGGCTGACCGCGTTCTACATGTTCCGCCAGTTGTTCATGGTGTTTTTCGGCGAGTGCCGCGCCGACCACCACGTCCAGGAGCACCTGCACGAGTCGCCGAAGGCGATGACGCTGCCGCTGGCGATTCTCGCGCTTGGATCGATCGCGGCCGGCTACGTTGGCCTGCCGGGTATAGTAGGGCCGAATCTTTTCGCCGAATGGCTCGAACCGGTTCTCGGCGCGCATCACGAAGCGCACGCATCCGCGGGAGCGGAGGGCGGCTTGATGGTTTTGTCGATCGCTGTCGCGGCGGCGGGCTTCGTTTTCGCCTATCTCATGTACTACAAACGAAGTCTCGCGCCGGAGCGCTTCTCCTCGCTCGCGGGCGGATTGTTTTACCGGCTTTTCAACAACAAGTACTACGTCGATGAAATCTATCAATTCGTTTTCGTCGGCGGGACATTGCTGTTGGCCCGCGTAGGCGCGTGGATCGACCAGCACATCATCGACGGCATCGTCGATGGCTCGGCCAAGACGACCGCGTTCGTCTCGTGGCTGAACGGCCTGTTTGATAACTACGTCATCGACGGCATGGTGAACGGCGTGGCCGACACGACCTTCTGGGCGGGCGGCAAATTCAAAAAAGTGCAGACCGGCAACATCAACAGTTATCTCTACGTGATTCTCGGCGCGCTCCTCGTCGCCATCATCGTCAAGCTGCGCTATTCGAGCTGATTGGGGGAAGCGAAAACATGACAGACCACGTTCTTACGTACATGACTTTTTTTCCCATGGCGGGCATGATCGTCGTGCTGCTCTTGCCGAGCGCCCGCCACAATCTGATCCGCTGGATATCCGCTCTTTTCACCGTTCCCCCGCTTTTGCTCGCGGTCTGGCTTTTTCGCAACTTCGACGGCGCCAACCCCGGCCTTCAGTTCAAGGAACATTTTGACTGGATACCCGCTTACAACATCAGCTACTTCGTCGGCGTTGACGGCATCAGCATCTCGATGGTTCTGCTGACCGCGCTGCTGAGCTTCCTCTGCATCTTCGCCTCGTGGGGGATCGAAAAAGGCGTCAAAGGTTACTTCGCGCTGTTTCTCCTGCTCGACGCCGGCATGATGGGCGTCTTCGTCGCGCTCGACTTTTTTCTCTTCTACATTTTTTGGGAGCTGATGCTGCTGCCGATGTACTTCCTGATCGGCATCTGGGGCGGGCCGCGCCGAGAGTACGCGGCGATCAAATTTTTTCTCTACACGCTGTTCGGCAGCGTCCTTATGCTGCTGGCGATCCTGGCGCTTTATTTCACCAGCGAGCCGCGCACCTTCGACATGACGGAGTTGATCGCCCGGAGCAGCAATTACGGCACGACGCCGCTCGCCATGTGGCCGTTCGACCGACTCGGCTGGGGCTTCCAGCACGTCGTCTGGATGGCTCTCTTCATCGGATTTGCGATCAAGATACCGGCGTTTCCGTTCCATACCTGGCTGCCCGACGCGCATGTCGAGGCGCCGACGGCGATCTCGGTTATTCTGGCCGGCATCCTGCTCAAGATGGGGACCTACGGCATTCTCCGCATCAATTTTCCCATGCTGCCGCAGGCGACGGCGGATCTCGCTTTCGTTTTTCTCGCCGCGCTCGGCACGTGGAACATCATCTACGGCGCGCTCTGCGCCATGGCGCAGAAGGATTTCAAGAAACTCGTCGCCTATTCGAGCGTGAGCCATATGGGCTACGTCATGCTCGGTATGGCGAGCTTTACGCCGTATGGAATCAGCGGCGCGGTCTTGCAGATGTTCAATCACGGAATCATCACCGGCATGCTCTTTCTCATGGTCGGCGTGATCTACGACCGCGCGCACCACAGGGACATCGAAGGCTTCGGCGGCCTTGCGGCGGTGATGCCGGTCTATACCGGCGTCAGCGCGCTGGCGATCTTCGCGTCCATGGGACTCCCCGGCCTCTCCGGATTTATTTCCGAAGTGCTGGTGCTGCTGGGCTCATGGCAAAAATATCCGATCCTCACCGTGTTCGCCGCGACCGGCGTGATCTTGACGGCCGGTTATTTGCTCTGGACCATCCAGCGAGTTTATCTCGGAGCGACGAACGAAAAGTACAAGACGATGCCGGAGATCAATGCGCGCGAGCTGTTCACGATGATCCCGCTCGGCGTCATCGTCATCATCGTCGGCGTCTATCCCAGCGTGGTGCTCGATCTCGTGCGCGCTTCGCTCGATCAGCTCAATCAGGTCGTTATCCCACATCTCGGTTAAGACGATGGATCTCGGAAACCTAGCGAGTCTGGATTTTTTCTATCCAGAGACGATTCTCACGGCGACGATTCTCGGCGTCATCGTGCTCGACCTCGTCGTGAAAAACAAAAAGGCGCTCGGAATCATTTCCATCGCCGGCTGCTTGCTGTCGCTCTGGGCGACGCTTGAGCTTTACGGCGTCCCCGGCGGCTGGCTGTTTCACCGCATGACGGTGCTCGATAACTTCAGCCTGTTCTTCAAGATCGTCGCGCTCGTCGCCGCTATTTTGGTTCTCTGGATGTCTTACAACAGCCGCGAGATCGATCGCGTCCATCAGGGCGAATATTCGACCCTTCTTCTGACGTCGACGCTCGGTATGTTCTTCATGGCGTCGTCAACGAACTTGCTGATGGCCTATCTGTCGCTCGAGCTCGTCAGCATCACTTCTTACATCCTGACCGGATTTTTGCCGCACAACCGCCGCTCCAGCGAGGCGGCGCTGAAGTATTTAATCTACGGCGGCGTGGCTTCGGGCACGATGATCTACGGCATGAGCTGGGTCTTCGGCATCGCCGGCACGCTCGACTACGCCGGCATCCATGCGGCGCTCATGCAAAGCGACGCGAACCGGACGGCGCTTTTTATCGCGTTTGTCTTCATCCTGGCGGGCTTCGGCTACAAAATCGTCTTCGCGCCTTTTCACATGTGGTCGCCCGACGTCTATCAGGGCGCGCCGACGCCGGTCACGGCGTTTCTTTCGGTGGGCTCGAACGCCGCGGGCGTGGCGATTCTCATCCGCTTCTTTTTCCCCGCCCTGTCGCAATTAGGCGAAGGCGGCAACTGGATGTTTCTCTCCCGCGTCGAGTGGCCGCAATTTTTGCTCATGGTCAGCATGGTGACCATGACGCTCGGCAACCTCTCGGCTCTGAACCAGCAAAACGTCAAGCGCATGCTCGCCTACTCCGGCATCGCTCACGCCGGGTACATGCTCATGGGCCTCGTCGTACTGAACAACGACGGGCTGCAGGCGATGCTGTTTTACATCGTCGTCTATCTCATCATGAATCTGGGCGCGTTCCTCGTTGTCGTAGTCGTGGCCAACGCGACCGGCAGAGAAGACATCGACGACTATCGCGGCCTCGCGTGGCGCGGCGCCGCAGTGCCGGCCGTGTGTATGGCGGTTTTTCTTTTCTCGCTCACCGGGCTGCCGCCGCTGGCCGGATTCATGGGCAAATTTTTTCTCTTCGCCGCGGTCATCAAGCAGCAGTTCTATCTGCTGGCGGTCGTCGCCGTTCTCAACAGCGTCGTCTCCCTGTATTATTACGCCCGCCTCGTCAAGGTGATGTTCCTCGATTTTCCCGAAGCCTCCGACGGCGAGGTGCCGATGGACGCCGGCGCCGCCGTCCTGCTCGGCCTGCTTTGCGGCATGACGCTCGTGTTCGGCGTCTATTGGGGTCCGCTCGTCGCGTTCACCAATAACTCCCTTCGTTTCTTCGTCAAGTAAGCGATCCCAAAGCAAAGTAGTAACGTTTTTTGGTTATTTGCCGCTAATTTGCGACATTCTTTATCCGCCGCCCGCACCGTCCCCGAAAAAAGTGAACAGTTACGAGCCGTTTTAAAATCGCGGCCGAATGGCACCCGGCTTGCTCCAACTTCCCACCGACAACGTCGCTCGAGGAGAAGAAAATGGCTGGGAACAAAACTTTTCTAAAACTGGCCCTCATTACATTGGCGGTTTTCTGCTTGGGTCGCGCGCCCCTTGTCTTGGCCGAGCAGCCGATCGACCAGATCAAGCAGACGGTGGATCATGTGACCCGCGTGCTGAAGGAAACGGGCAGCAATCCTAACGCCAGCAAAGCCGACACGGTCGAGAAGATTCGCCTGGTACTTTTGCCTCAGTTCGATTTTGCCGAAATGGCGAAGCGATCGCTAGGCAGCTACTGGCGGAGCTTGAACGGCAGGGAAAATGAGTTCGTCGGCGTTTTTACGGCTTTTGTTGAAAAATCTTATATGGAAACGCTGGAATCGTACCGAGGTGAAAAGGTTCTCTACCTGCGCGAGCGCGTCGAGCAAAACTTCGCTCAAGTTGACACGCAGATCGTCCCGGCCCGGGGGGACGCGATTGCCGTCTCCTACCGGCTTCACCTCGTAGAAGGCCAGTGGAAGGTCTATGACGTGGTTGTCGAAAATATCAGCCTCGTGAATAACTATCGTTCGCAGTTCAGCCGCATCCTTGCCACGGCCTCGGTCGATGAGCTGCTGAGCAAACTCCGCGCGAAGGGATCGGGCAAACCGGTCTGAAAAACGCATCGCGCATCCGAGCTTTCGCTACCGCCTGAAGACCGCGCCTTCCTGAGGGCAGCGCCGCACGAGCGGGAACGACACGCCGTCGTTCTCGAACACCCCATGCCGCGCTGCGGATGGCTTGACAATCGTATCGATGAGTATCTAAGTGTAGGGACAGTTCGCAAACCGCTCCTACGCGAGGTCGCCATGCTCGATGCCTCCAGACGAAAAGAAATGCTCCGCACCATGCTCAAGGTCCGCGCCTTCGAGGAAAAGCTCGATGACCTTTTTCAAAGGAAAGCGATGTTCGGCAGCACTCATTCTTATCGCGGCCAGGAAGCGATCGCTGTTGGGGTTTGTTCGGCGTTGCAATCGACCGATTTGATCGCCAGCTATCATCGCGGCACGGGGCATTTGATCGCCAAAGGTGCCGATCTTTATTTGCTTCTCTGCGAATGCATGGGAAGGGAAGACGGTTACTCTAAAGGGCGCGGCGGCAAGATGCATATGGGCGACATGGGCCTCGGTTTTATCGGCAATACAGGCACGGTCGGCGGCACGGTGCCGACGGCCACTGGCGCGGCATTGTCGGCGAAAGTGCGCGGATCAAAAGAAGTCGTCGTGAGCTTCTTCGGCGATGGCGCGGCCAATCAAGGCGTGGTGCATGAGTCGATGAATCTCGCCGGTGTGTGGAAGCTGCCGGTGATTTACGTCTGCGAGAACAACCAGTACGCGATGACCGTAAGCCTGGAGAAAAGTGTCGCGGTGAAACAGTTGTCCGTGCGCGGCGCGGCCTATGGTTTCGAGGGCAAGACGATCGATGGCAATGACGTCGAAGCGGTTTATGAGGCGACTCAAGCGGCCGCGGCCAAAGGACGAAGCGGCGGCGGCGCGACGTTTCTCGAATGCATCACTTACCGCTGGGACGGCCACTTCGGCGGCGATCCGGGAACCGGTTACCGGTCCAAAGAGGAAATTGAATCGTGGAAGCAAAAATGTCCGATCAAGCGGCTCAAGGAAAAATTAATTGCCGAAAGCCAACTGACCGAAGCGGAGTTTCAAAAAATGTCCGATGAAGTATACGCCGAGCTTGACGCGGTGGCGAAACGCGCAGAAGCAGCGCCACTGCCAAAGAAAGAAGTCGATCTCGATGCTATCTATGCAGCTTCGGAGGTCAGCCATGGCTGATGCGGCGGCCGAAAACCAAGCGACCAAAGCGATGCGCATGCAGGAAGCGCTGCGCGAAGCGCTGCGCTTCGAGATGGCATGCGACCCGCGCGTGTTTATCATGGGCGAAGATGTCGCGCTGTTTGGCGGCGCCTACGGTGTCACGCGCGGCTTGATGCAAGAGTTCGGTGAGAAGCGCGTGCTCGACACGCCGATTTCTGAGTCCGCTCTAGTTGGCCTCGCGGTCGGCGCGGCGATCAACGGCATGCGGCCGGTGGTCGAAATTCAGTTCGCCGATTTGTTGCCGCTCGCCATGGATCAGTTGGCGTCGCACGCGGCGCGCTATCATTATATGACCGGCGGGCGGATTAATGTGCCGATGGTCGTACGCACCAAGTTCGCCACCCGTGCAGGCGGCGGGCCAAGCCATTCGAGCTGCAATCACGGCGCGTTCATCCATTTTCCCGGACTGAAAATCATCATGCCGACCACGCCGGCGGACGCCAAAGGTCTCTTGCTCGCAGCGATCCGCGATCCCAATCCGGTGCTCTGCTTCGAGAGCCATATTCTTTATGGTGTTCGTGGCCCGGTGCCGGAAGGTGACTACACGGTGCCGATCGGCAAAGCCGCCGTGCGTCGCGTCGGCAAAGACTTAACCATCGTCACCTGCGGCGGCATGGTTTTGAAAGCCGACGCGGCCGCCGATCAATTAAAATCAAAAGGCATCGACATCGAGATCGTCGATCTTCGCTCGCTCGCGCCATTAGATAAGGAAACGATTCTTACCTCCGTGGCGAAAACCAAGCGTGCCATCGCGCTCGATGAAGGACCGATGATCGGCGGCATCTCAGCTGAGCTTGCGGCGTTGATTCAAGAAAATCTATTTTCCGATCTGAAAGGCCCGGTCGTGCGTATCGCGGCGCAGCCGATCCCACCGCCGCACAGCCCGCCGTTGGTCGACGCGATGATTCCCGACGTCGATCAAGTTGTCGATGCGGTGATGCGCTTAGCCGAGGGCGGAGAAATTTCCTAACCGAAGCCGGGGTCAATTCTGAATCTATTGGCCGGGCAACGTCCGGGAGCTCAGCAACGTGATTGAGCGGGCGGTGTTGCTGAATAGCGGCAACGTCATCGAGCCTCACGATCTGGCCCTGCGCGCGGCTGCTCCGGCTGCTGTGCCGGCGCCGGTAAGCGCCAAAGACGGTCTTCTCGCCATCGACCTAACGAAAGGCATCGTCTTAGAAGAGCTCGAACGGACCATCATCGAGCGCGTTCTGACTCAAACCGGCTGGAATCGAACCAGGGCGGCGCAACTGCTCGGTCTTTCGCGCGAGACTCTCCGTTATCGAATCGAAAAGCACAACCTGAAAACGCCAACCGCGGAGGAAAACTGCTAGTTCGGGTCAATGCCGATGCTCGTCTGCCTTTGATATGAGACGGGAAAAAGACTTGTCCTTTCGATTGAGACCGCGTAAATTGTGCCGCGATGCGCATCTTTGTCGTGGGGGCCGGAGCAACCGGGGCCTTCCTGGCGCGTCTGCTCGGACGCCAGGGCCACGTGGTTTGGGTCGGCGACCGCAATCCCGACCGCGCGCGCCGATTTTTGCCGGATTCGATTGCTTGCCGTCAAGTCAACGCGCGCAATCTTCGCGCGGTCGTTCGCGCAGCCGACGGCTGCCACCTTCTCGTTAACGCCGTACCCGCAGTCTTCAATCAGATTCTGCTCCGGTCGGCGCTCAGGCTCCGCGCTCACTACGTCGATATGGCCGCGCACCTGGGCCGCAGTCCTTTCAAAGCGGAACAACTCCGCTTTCACAAACGGTTCGTCAAGAAGCGACGCGTTGCGCTGATCAATGCCGGGGCCGCGCCGGGGATCACAAACTTGCTGGTCGCCCGCAGCGCCGATCATCTCGACGCAGTGGAGCAGGTGCAGATCCGGCTCTACGAAAGCATCGACAGCAAAGACCCGGTCTCGACCTGGTCGGCCGAGTCCGCTTTCGACGAAGCGATCTCCGTGCCGCGCATTTATCGCGCCGGTCGCTTCCATCTGGGGCGGCGTTTCAGCGAGCCTGAATGGTTTCATTTTCCGTCGCCCATCGGGCGCGCTCGCGTCGTGTTGGCGGCGCAGGAGGAAGTCGGCACGCTGCCGTATTTCATTCCGATGCGCGACCTGGACGTGAAGATCGGCGGCAACGAGATCGACCGGCTGCGCCGTTGGTACCGCCAGGGCAAGCTGCGCCCGTCGCGAGGTCTCGTCGCCGCGCGGTTTCCTATGACCCCGACGCCACGGCAGATGGCGCGCATGATGCGCCGCCGGCAGCTCTCGAACGCCCGCTTTGCCATGGTGGTGGCCGTTACCGGTCGCAAGGGGAAACAGCGCTGGTTGCTGCGCTGGTTTTGTTTTTTTCCGACGCTGCATCAAATCCGCTTGAAGGGCGTCCATGCCACGCCTGTCGCGTACGCGACCGCGCAAGCGGCCGACCTTTTCATCAAAAATGTCCCGCACACGCTGTACGGTGTCCACCCGCCCGAGGCGCTACCGGTCGAGTCGCGCCAACAGATCATGGCCGGCATCCGCTCGCGCGGCATCCGCATTGCGTTTAGAGCGACGCGGTTGAAGCAGACTGAAGAAGAAGAGGAGGAGATTTGACGGGGTCCTAGATGGGACCTACGTCATCGGAATCATGATGTGCTTCTGGTACGCGGGCCGCTTACACAACTCGTCGTACCAAGCGCTCAAATTATCCAGCTTCGGCCGCTCGATCGGTAGTTTAAACCAGCGGTAGGCCCAAACTCCCAGCGGGATGTCGCCGATCGAGAACGCTTCGCCCGCCAGATAGGTATTCTTTGCCAACTGATCGTCGACAATTTTCCAGGCCCTGGCCGTTTTCTCCACGGCGGTCGCGATCGCCGCTTTGTCGCGCTTATCTTCCGGCGTTCGCACGATCCCCCAAAAGAGCGGGACAATCGCCGGACCCAACGTCGTCAACTGCCAATCCATCCAGCGGCTCGCCTGGGCCCGCCCTTCGGGCGTCGGCATGCTCAGTTTTCCGCCGCCGTATTTTTCCGTCAAGTAGCGCACGATCGTGTTCGATTCCCACAGGATAAAGCCGTCGTCGTCAATCGTCGGCACAAGCCCGTTCGGGTTCAAATCGAGATAGGGCTTTTCTTTGTTGCCGCCGAATTTGCCGCCGAGATCGACGCGATCGAAAGCGACACCCAGCTCGTCGCAGCACCAGACGACTTTCTGCACGTTCGATGAGTCTCTCCGGCCCCAAATCTTGATCTTTGCCGCCGCCATAATTCCTCCTGATTGTTTTTGATCCATACCACCCTTTCAGATTAAATTGTACTGTGGCTCTACCGTTTTCCGTTTCGATCTGGTAAAAAAAAGGTTTCCGATCAGAGCGGAGCTACTTGACGTGATGGCGCGAACGTCTGCATGGTGCGCGGCGCTCATTTTGATTTTGATACTGGCTCAAACCGCCGGCGCTCAGGACAAAGCCGAAGGCAAGAAATACTACGTCACCTATTGCTCCGCCTGTCATGGGGAGACGGGAAAAGGGGATGGTCCGGCGGCCGTGTCGCTCCCGGTGCGGCCGGCCAACCATACCGATGGTTCTGTTATGAACCAGCTCTCCGATAAAGTCCTCTTGGAAATTATCTCCAAGGGCGGACCGGCGGTGGGGAAGTCGCCTTTTATGCCCGCCTGGGGCACTCAATTGATGGAGAAGCAAATTCGCGACGTTATCGCCTATGTCCGAAGCCTGGCTACCCCGCCCTATAATCCGCCTGGAAAGTAAAAGAAATATGAAGTTGCCCCTTGACGTTCGCGATTACGCACTTATATTTGCACCCATCGACGGTTCCGTCGATCTATAAACCCACGTTTTAGCGAGGAGGTTTAGTATGGCTCTCAAGGTTCGTCCCCTGCATGACAGGGTCATTGTTCAGAGAATCGCGGAAGAGGAAAAAACCAAAGGCGGCATCATTATCCCGGATACCGCCAAGGAAAAACCCCAGGAGGGCAAGGTGATCGCCGTGGGCAAAGGCCGGCATGAAGACGGCAAGGTCATTCCGCTCGACGTGAAGGCGGGCGACAAGATCTTGTTCGGCAAATATTCCGGCGCAGAGATCAAGCTCAACGGCGAGGAGCACCTGATCCTCAAGGAAGAAGACATTTTGGGAATCATTGAATAAGGAGGTTTGAGATGGCTGCGAAAGAAGTAAGATTCAGTGACGACGCGAGGGCTAAAGTTCTTCGCGGGGTGAACATATTGGCCGACACCGTAACCGTGACGCTGGGCCCCAAAGGCCGTAACGTCGTGCTAGAGAAATCCTGGGGCGCTCCTACGATCACCAAAGACGGTGTCACGGTGGCGAAAGAGATTCAGCTCGAGGACAAGTTCGAGAACATGGGCGCGCAGATGGTCAAAGAGGTAGCGAGCAAGACCTCCGATATCGCCGGAGACGGGACCACCACCGCGACCGTACTTTCCCGGGCGATCTTTTGCGAGGGCCTCAAAATGGTGGCGGCGGGCCACGATCCGATGGCGATCAAACGAGGCATCGATAAGGCGGTGACGAGGGTTGTCGAGGAACTCAAAGCCCAATCCAAGCCGACGCGCGACCGGGACGAGATCGCGCAGGTCGGGACCATTTCCGCGAACAACGACAAAACCATCGGCGACATCCTTGCCGAGGCGATGGACAAGGTCGGCAAAGAAGGAGTGATCACGGTCGAGGAAGCCAAGGGGTTGGAGACGACGCTCGATCTCGTCGAAGGCATGCGCTTCGACCGCGGCTATCTCTCGCCTTATTTCGTCACCGATCCGGAACGCATGGAGACGGTGTACGAGGACGCGCTCATTTTGATCAACGAGAAAAAAATCTCCAACATGAAAGATCTCCTGCCCGTCCTGGAAAACGTCGCCAAGACCGGCAAGCCGCTGTTGATCATCGCCGAAGAGGTTGAAGGCGAAGCGCTGGCGACGCTCGTAGTCAACAAGATTCGCGGCACGCTCAAAACCGTGGCGGTCAAAGCGCCCGGATTCGGCGACCGGCGCAAGGCGATGTTGGAAGATCTCGCGATCTTGACCGACGGCCGCATGATCGCCGAAGAGCTCGGCATCAAGCTCGAGAATATCACGCTTAAAGATCTCGGGCGCGCCAAGCGGATCATCGTCGATAAGGACAACACGACGATCGTCGAAGGCGCGGGGAAGAAATCGGCTATCGAAGGACGGATCAGCCAGATCCGCGCCCAGATCGAGGAGACCACCTCGGATTACGACAAAGAAAAGCTGCAAGAGCGGCTCGCCAAGCTCGCCGGCGGCGTTGCCGTGGTCAAAGTCGGCGCGGCGACCGAAGTGGAAATGAAAGAGAAGAAGGCCCGCGTCGAAGACGCGCTGCACGCCACGCGAGCGGCGGTGGAGGAAGGGATCGTACCGGGCGGCGGTGTGGCGCTCGTGCGCGCTTCGGCGGGACTCGGGAGTCTGAAAGTGAGCGATGACGAACGCGTCGGCGTTCGCATTATCCAGAAAGCTCTCGAAGAACCGCTGCGCTGGATCGCCCAGAACGCGGGCGCCGATGGCGGTGTCGTAATGGACAAAGTAAAGAACGGCAAAGGCGGGTTCGGCTTTAACGCGGCCAAAGAAGAATTCGAAGATCTGGTCAAGGCAGGCATCGTCGATCCGACCAAAGTGGTCCGCACCGCGCTGCAGAACGCGGCGTCGGTCGCCGGGTTGATGATCACTACGGAAGCGATGATTGCCGACAAACCGGAAAAAAAGAAAGACGCGCCGTCAGGGCACGGCCACGAAGACGATTATTAAAGCGGGCGTGCAACGTAAAGAAAGGGGGGTCGTAAGACTCCCCTTTTTTTACGCCCGCCGCACGTCGAGCCTCAGTCGTTATAGGAATAGCCGTCGAAAAACGGATAACGCCGCATCAGATCCTCGACGCGCCGAATTAAATCGGCGCTCCAGGCAACTTTGTGGCGAGACTTTTGCGGCGCTTTAAAAATGATCCGGGCGCAATCCTCCAGATAATCCGGCAGCGGCTCGACGTCGAGAAGGCGGCAAAGATCGGTCAGGCATCTTTTTGGATTCTCGATCAACGACTCGTGCCGGATATCGAGAATGTCGGCGGGCTCGATCTGTTTTTTTGCTGCGGCCACGGTCGCGGCGCGGGAAAAAAAGTTTTCAGCCCGATTCTCCAGCGTGTAATTGCGCGTGTTTCTTAGCGTCATGGTCGCGATGCTGTCGAAGGGATTTCGGATCACGTGAACGAACTTTGTCTTTAAACCGATCGTTTCGTAAAGCGCGTCGAGCAATCCGGGGTTCGAGTGCAGCCGTGTGCTCGAGCGCCCGCCTTTTTTATCGCCGATGACGCGTAATTCGCTGAACCGCCCCTGCCATTGATTCTTAACTTCATACGAGTAGCCGGAATAGCCACGCCCTCGCGCCGCCAGCTTGCGCGAATTTTCCAGCAGCAAATAGAAAATTTGGACTTTGGTAAAGCCTGCGTGGACGTACTTCAGCACGTCGAGTTCGTGGGCGATAATCACGTTCGGGTGAGCGTCGAGGAGAGAGCCGACAAGGCTGTGGCCGCTCCGCGGATAGCCCAAAAACATGCAGTAGGTTTTGATTCCGGCAAAGAGTTCTCGGTAGGGCCGGCTGCCGAAATAGGACTTCGTGTAGAGTTTTGTCCACGTGAACGGATTGGAAAGATTGTTCGGCATCGGGCGACGCGCTCCGCTTGTCTTGGGAAAATGGGCTGAGAAGCTTCCTGACTTGCTGAACGGCAGGCGTTCGGGTGAGTAAGTATCTTATCGGTATATTTCTGTCAAGCCTGGGAAATCTTCGCGCGGATTTTTTTTGTGGCGTTAAAGTAATCACGAGCGCCGGGCTTGTCAAGGCATTCTGCCGGCCGACAACGCCCGGTTGCGGCCACTTGACAGGCGTGGCGTCGTGGTTAAGTTCATCTCACAAGTTTTACGCAAAAAGGAGGACGAAATATGGCAAGTTGGGATCCGTTTGTGGAAATGGAAACATTGCGCCGGGAGATCGACCGGACCTTCGACCAGTGCGGTTTTAGCGGCGAGCCGGTTTCTCGCGTCGTGTTTCTTCCCGGTAGAGCGCCCCGCCGCTACCCGCTGATCAATCTGCACGAAGACAAAGAGCGTCTGTACATCGAAGCGCTCGCGCCCGGTGTGGAGCCTGCGTCTTTGAATCTTACCGTCGTGAGAAATCAACTGACGATCTCCGGCGAAAAGCGGCGCGTGAGCGACGCCGTCACGCCAGAGGCGTTTCATCGCAGCGAACGCGCCGCCGGCAAGTTCGTGCGCAACGTAGATCTGCCGGTCGAAGTGGACGAGAATCAAATTGCGGCCGAGTATAAAAACGGCCTTCTCAAGTTGACTCTGCCCAAGGCGGAGAAGGCCAGGCCCAGGCAAATCGGCATCAAGGTCGCCTGAGGCGAGAGTGTATCTTCCATCGGATAAGGAGAACAAAAATGATCGAGACAACCGTGGCGTCACTATCTAAACCATCTCCGCAGGCTCAGAGAGAAGCGACGCACAGTCGAGAGCGATACGTCGCGCCGCCCGTCGATATTTACGAAAACGAAAACGGCCTCGTCGTCGTGGCCGACTTGCCTGGCGTCTCCAAAGAGGATTTGGATGTAGGGGTGGAAAATGACATCCTCACCATTCGCGGCGTCAGCCACGACGGGCTTCCGGGCAACGCGATCTACAGCGAGTTCGAGCTGGTTCATTACTTCAGGCAATTCGAGCTTTCCGACAAAGTCGATCAGAGCAGAATAACGGCCGAGTTGAAGCACGGCGTGCTGACGTTGATTCTGCCCAAAGCCGAAGCGGCGCGGCTGAAGAAAATCGAAGTCAGCGTGAACTGAGCGAGGCAGGGGGATTCGAAGGTTTCCGTGGCACGATGGAACCGGCGCGTTGCCGGAAGAATTTTTTTTTTCACGGCGACGTTCGGCGGCTTGGTCGCAGGCCTCGTCGTCGTCGCGGTGCTTGTGTGGCAGCTCGCGGCGCGCGGCGCCGCGCCAACCGATCCTACGGCGGCTCCGCGCGCGGTTGCGCCGCGAGGCGAGCTCGCCGGCGACGAAAAAGCCACGATCGGTCTGTTCCGCCAGGCCTCGCCTTCCGTCGTGCACATCACGACGCTTTCGGTCGCGCGTGATTTTTTCACGCTCAATCTGCTGCAGATTCCCGAAGGCACCGGCTCGGGATTTATCTGGGACGAGAACGGCAATATCGTCACCAACTTTCACGTCATCCAAAAAGCGAGCGCGGCCGAAGTGACGCTCGCCGATCACTCGACCTGGACGGCGCGGCGCGTCGGCGTTGCGCCCGATAAAGATCTCGCCGTGCTGCGCATCGACGCGCCGAGAAGCCGGCTCCGGCCGATTCCCATCGGCTCGTCCAAAGATCTCCAGGTCGGCCAGAGCGCGTATGCGATCGGCAATCCCTTCGGGCTCGACCAGACGCTGACGACGGGCGTGATCAGCGCGCTCGGCCGGGAAATCGAATCGGTAACTCGAAGGCCTATTCAAGGCGTGATTCAGACCGATGCCGCGATCAATCCGGGAAACTCCGGCGGCCCGCTGCTCGACAGCGCGGGACGACTCATCGGAGTCAACACGGCGATCTACAGTCCTTCCGGAGCTTCCGCCGGCATCGGCTTTGCCATTCCGGTCGATACGGTGAATCGCGTCGTGCCGGAGTTGATTCGCCACGGCAAAGTGGTTCGTCCCGGCCTCGGTTTTTCCGCGGCCGAGGATCAGATTGCGGCGAAGCTCGGCTTGAAGGGCGTGCTCGTGGTCGATGTGGCAGCCAAGGGCGCGGCGGCCAAGGCGGGAATTCAGTCGACGACGCGCGACGCGCAAGGACGCGTCAGGCTCGGCGACGTGATCGTTGCGATCGACGGCAACAAGATCGAGTCAACGAACGATCTCTATCTCACGATGGAGCGCTACAAGGTCGGAGATGCGGTGATGGTCGGCGTGCTGCGCGCCGGCAAGACGCTTCAGATCAAAGCGATACTCGAAATGGTTGACGAAACCGGCGGCTGATCAGGATTGCAACTAGCGGGGTCCGGGTTTTCGTTCCAGCGCGAAACTCCAAATTTTATTTCGCCGGAACTGTCTGCGGCTTATCTTTGTCGTAGAGGCCGAAGACGATCGCTTTGGACGTCTCCGTCGAGCTGGGATTTTTTACGTCGTGCACTTCGTTAGGCGTGAGATAGACGATTGAGCCGCGGCGCTGCGTGATCGGCACGCTGTTTCCGCCGGCCTGGACGGCGACCGAGCCTTCCAGAATATAAGCGATCTCGCTTCCCGGGTGAGAGTGCTTGCCCGTGGCGGCGCCCGGCGCGAACTCGATCAAAAAGACGTCCGCCACTTTTCCCGCCACTCCCTCAAGCTCGGTTTGCAGCAGAGAGGTGCGCTTGATCTGCTCCTGTTGCGCGTGGAGAAAGCGATCCGCGCCGAGGCCGAGAAAAATTCCCGCCAGAAGAGCGGCACTGACAAGCCAGACGAGTCGTTGCATATTTTTCGGCCTCCCGTTCCCAGAGCGAAACTATAAGCGCGGCGGTCGGAAATTGCAATCCAACGGGCGCGGCGCCGCCGGCCGTCGCCGGCGCGTTTCCTTGACATCCCGCGGCTTTTCCAATAGAAAAAACCTGGTTGTCTGCGGCGGTCCCGTAGCTCTCCCGCACCTCACTCTCGGGAGACCTTTTGCGTGACATTTTGATGACGCATCCCTTTTTCCCCGTCCTGATAATTTTTTTCTTCGCAGGATGCATCGTATTGGGCCTGCTCGTGGTCGCGCAGACGGTCGGACCGAAAAAACCGAGCGCGGTCAAAGACGACCCCTTCGAATCGGGCAATCCGCCGAAGGGCGACGCGCGCATCCGTTTTCCGGTCGGCTTCTATCTGGTCGCCATGCTGTTCCTCATTTTCGATTTGGAAGCGGTCTTTCTTTACCCGTGGGCGGTTCTGTTTCGCCGGCTGGGCGTTTTCGGTCTTGTCGAGATGGGGATTTTTCTCTTGATCGTCGTGATCGGCTTCGTCTATGCGTGGAAAAGAGGGGCGCTCGACTGGGAGTAAACCGATGGCGGAAGAAAACGCGCTGACGCAAGTTCTCGGCGAAAAATTCGGCGCGACGATCCTCGACTCCCACGCGTTTCGCGGCGACGAGACGATCGTCATCCGCCGCGACGGCCTGCCGGCGGCGATGCGTGCACTCCGAGAAGATCCGCGGCTCGCCTTCGATTTCCTCTCCGACATCACCGCGGTCGATTATTGGAAAGAAAAACAGCCGCGCTTCGAAGTCGTCTATCATTTGCTCTCGCTCGGCAAGAATCACCGTCTTCGTGTCAAAGTTCCCGTGCCGGAAGACGATGCCGAAGTCGATTCGCTGACGCCGCTTTGGCGCGGCGCCGACTGGCTCGAGCGCGAGGTGTGGGACATGTTCGGCATTCGCTTTCGCGGCCATCCCGATCTCCGGCGCATCCTGCTCTACGAGGAGTTCCGCGGCCACCCGCTGCGGAAGGACTATCCGGTGAACCAGCGCCAGCCGCTCGTGGCGGAGCGGCCGCTCGCCGGGACCTTCGTCGATACACGATCGAACAACAAGCTCTTGCAACTCAAACAGCAATTGGAGCCGAAGCGTTAAGCGAGCCCGGCGCGCCATGGTCATGCAACCCGAAGCCAAAGAGCTGCCGCTGGAGACGATGGACTTGCAGATGGGGCCGTCTCATCCGGCGACCCACGGGACGATCAAGTTCAATCTCAAGCTCCAAGGCGAAAAGGTGCTCGATTGCGACACGGAGGTCGGCTACCTTCATCGCGGCTTCGACAAAATGTGCGAGCAGGCAACCTGGGCGCAGGTGATCCCTTACACCGACCGGCTGAACTATGTCTCGCCGTTGATCAACAACGTCGGCTACGCGCTGGCCGTGGAAAAACTTCTCGGCGTCGAGACGCCGGCGCGCTGTCAATTTATCCGCGTCATCGTCAGCGAAATTTCCCGCATTATGGATCATCTCACCTGCTGCGGCATGGCCTGCTCGGAGCTGGGAGCGATCACCGGGGGCTTTTACATGATCGAGGCGCGCGAGCTGCTGACCCGCATCGTCGAAGAGCTGACCGGCGCGCGACTCACCGTCTCTTACGTCCGCATCGGCGGCTTGAAGCACGATCTGCCTCAGGGCTTCGGCAAAAAAGTCGCCGACGCATTCGAGAAAACCCGCCGTCTCTTGGCCGACTGCGACAAGCTCCTGTCGCGCAATCGAATTTTCATCGACCGCATGTCCAACGTCGGCGTGATTTCCCAAGCGACCGCGATCGATTACGGCCTCACCGGGCCGATTCTGCGCTCGACGGGAGTGAGCTACGACGTGCGCAAGGCCCAGCCCTATCTGGTTTACGGCGGGCTCGATTTCTCCGTGCCGATCGGCAGCCGGGGCGACAACTACGACCGCTTCGTCTGCCGCATCGAAGAGATCGAGCAGAGCATGCGCATCGTCGAGCAGGCGCTTAAAAAGCTGCCCGCCGGCCCGATCTCGCTCGACGACCCGCGTATCGTGCTGCCGGAAAAAGAAAAAGTTTACAACAGCATCGAAGGATTAATGCACCACTTCAAGATCATCATGGAAGGCATCCAGGTGCCGCCGGGCGAGGTCTATCTTCCCGTCGAGGGCGGCAACGGCGAGCTGGGCTTTTATATCGTGAGCCAAGGCGGCGGCCGGCCCCACCGCGTGCGCGTACGCCCACCGTGTTTCATCGCTATGGGGGCGTTCACTGAGATGATCAAAGGCTACGCCGTGGCGGACATCGTTTCCACCTTCGGCATGATCAACATGATCGGCGGCGAGTGCGACCGGTAACGTTGAATTTCGAGTGTTGAATGGCGTTGGAATTCTCCCAAGCGTCGTTGAAGAGGTTCGACGAGATCGTCGGACGCTATCCAAAAAAGGAAGCGGCGATGCTGCCTGTGCTTTACCTCGCGCAGAAAGAGTTCGGCTATCTCGGCGCCGAGGCGATCGAGTACGTCGCCGGCATTATGGGCGTTCCGGCGGCGCGGGTTTACGGCGTCGTGACGTTTTACACGATGCTCAACATGAAGCCGATCGGCCGGCATCACATCCAGGTCTGCCGCACGCTTCCGTGCGCGCTTGCCGGCGCGGAGCGGATCACCGCGGCGATCAAAGCGAAGCTCGGCATCCAAGTCGGGGAGACAACGCCGGACGGAAAATTCACGCTCTCGGAAGTCGAGTGCCTGGCCTCGTGCGGCACCGCGCCGATGATACAGGTGAACGACGAGTACTATGAAAATCTGAACGAGCAACGCGTGGGGGAGATTCTCGACAAGCTGAAGTAGCAATGGAAAAAATACTTCTACGCAACATCGACGCGCCGGACTCGCGCACGCTCGCCGTTTATCGCGCGCGCGGCGGTTACCGCGCGCTGGAAAAAGTCCTCAGCGAAATGACGCCCGAGCGGCTGATCGACGAGATCAAAGCCTCGGGGCTGCGCGGGCGCGGTGGCGCGGGCTTTCCCACCGGCATGAAATGGGGCTTTGTCCCCAAGGACAGCCCCAAGCCGAAATACGTCGTCTGCAACGCCGACGAGAGCGAACCGGGCACGTTCAAAGATCGGCTGCTGATCGAGAAAGATCCGCACGCGATCATCGAAGGCACGATCATCTCCGCCTACGCCATCCGCTCCCACACCGCCTTCGTCTACATACGCGGCGAGCTTGTCTTCGGCGCCGGCGTGCTTGAGCGCGCCATCGAAGAAGCCACGGCGGCGGGATTTCTCGGAAAAAATATTCTCAACTCCGGTTACGATTGCGATTTGATTCTCCATCGCGGCGCGGGCGCCTACATCTGCGGCGAAGAAACCGGGCTGCTCTCGTCCTTAGAAGGCGGCAAGGGCTGGCCCAAGGTCAAGCCGCCGTTTCCGGCGACCCACGGCCTGTTCGGCTGCCCGACGGTCGTCAACAACGTCGAGACGCTGGCGTCGCTGCCGTGGATCGTCAACGAGGGCGCGGCCCGCTACGTCGCGATCGGCACGGAGAAAAGCAAGGGGACGAAACTTTTCAGCGTGAGCGGCCATATCAAGCGGCCGGGGGTCTATGAAGTCGACATGGGATATCCGTTCAAGAAATTTCTCGAGGAGGATTGCGGCGGCGTCGCCAACGGCAAAAAATTAAAAGGCGTCATCCCCGGCGGCGCTTCGATGCCGGTGCTGCGCGCCGACGAGCTCGACGGCGTCACCATGGATTACGAATCGTTCCAGGCGGCCGGCACGCTGCTCGGATCGGGCGGCGTGATCGTCATGGACGAAACGACCTGCATGGTGCGCGCCGCGTGGAATATCGCGCGCTTCTTCGCCCACGAATCGTGCGGCCAGTGCAGCCCTTGCCGCGAAGGCTGCCACTGGATGGAAAAAATCTTCCAGCGCATCGAGCAAGGCGAAGGCAAGCCGGGCGATCTGGATTTGATCTTGAGCGTGAGCGGCAACATCATGGGCAACACGATCTGCCCGTTCGGCGACGCGGCGGCGATGCCCGCGGCGGCGTTCATAAAAAAATTCCGCGCCGAATTCGACCGGCACATCGCGGAAAAAAGATGCACGGTTTCGGCGGGCCAATAACGTGGAACCTGTGAAAATTTCCATTGACGGGCGCGAGATCGCCACCGAGAAGGGCAAGACCGTCATTCAAGTGGCGGCGGATGCGGGCATTGCCATCCCGCACTATTGCTATCACCCCAAGCTCGCCATCGCCGGCAACTGCCGCATGTGCCTCGTCGAGATCGAAAAAATGCCCAAGCTTCAGATCGCCTGCAACACGCAAGCGGCCGAAGGCATGGCGGTCAAGACGCAAAGCCCGAAAGTTTTGGAAGCGCGCCGCGCGGTGATGGAGTTTCTCCTCATCAATCATCCGCTCGATTGCCCGATCTGCGACCAGGCGGGCGAATGCTCGCTGCAAAACTACTACATGAAGCACGACCTCAGCGCGAGCCGCTTCGACGAAAGAAAAGAGCACGAGCGCAAACGCGAGATCTTCGGTCCCTACGTCGTGTTCGACGGCGAGCGCTGCATCAAGTGCACGCGCTGCGTCCGCTTTCTGCAAGAAGTCACGCGCACCGACGAGCTTACGGTGGTGAACCGCGGCGACCATTCGACCATCGCGTTGTTTCCTGGACAAATTTTGGACAACCCGCTCTCGGTCAACGTCGTGGACATCTGTCCGGTGGGCGCGCTCACCGACCGCGATTTCCGCTTCAAAGTTCGCGTCTGGTACTTGAAGAAGACGCCGTCGATCTGTCCCGGCTGCAGCACGGGCTGCAACGTGTCGGTGGAGAGTTACCAGAACCGCATCGCGCGCTTCAAGCCGCGCGTCAACGAAGAAGTGAATAGTCATTGGTTGTGCGACGAGGGACGCTACTGTTTTCACTCGCTCACCGAAGGCGAGCGGCTGACGACGCCGATGATCCGGCAAGAGGGCGGCCTCGCGCCGACGGATTGGGACACCGCGCTTCAGGCCGTGATCGCGGGTCTCGGCGCGGCTCTTCCGATGGCCGCCGTGTTGTCGGGGAGAAACACCAACGAAGAGGCGTTCGTCTTCGCGCGTTTGATCAAGAAACTTTCGCCTCGGGCCGCGCTCGAAGTCTTTTACCGCGAGCGCACGCTTACCGAAGTCGAGAAGGTTCTCAAAAGTCCCGACCGCTCGCCGAATTTCCGCGGCGCGCGCGACATGGGCGTGGGTTCGGAAAATAGCTTCGAGCCGCTGATGAGCGATTTGATCGCCGGCAAATTTCGCGGCGCGTATATCGTCGGCGAAGATCTCGCCAGTCTAGCCGATCTTGCCGATCTTGCCGGCGACGGGGGAAAAATTCAAGCCGCGTTGGCCAGGCTCTCCTTCCTCGTCGTGCAAGACACGCGACTCACGCCGACGGCAAAGCTCGCGCACGTGGTTCTTCCCGCCACTCACTTCGGCGAAAAGGAAGGAACCTACACGAATCGCCGGGGCAGAGTGCAGCAACTCAACGCCGCTATCGTCCCGCCCGCGGGCGCGCTCCAGGACTGGGAAATTTTTTCCCGCCTGCTCGCGGCGGCGGGAGAGCGCAGTTTGTTTGCGAGTCCGGCGGAAATTTTTGCGGCGCTCGCGCGCGACATTCCCGCGTACCGCGGACTGGGCTACGAAAACATCGGCGAGTGTGGAATCCAACTCGAAGCCGGGCAGCCATGATCGTCGATTTTGCTATCGTCGCCGCCAAGGCCTTTCTCGTCGTATTCATGGTGCTCAATCTCGCCGGCGTTCTCGGCTGGATCGAGCGCAAGGGCAGCGCGCTGATTCAAGACCGCATCGGCGCCAATCGCGCCGCGATCTTCGGCTTTGCCGGTATGGGCCTCGTCAATACGCTGATCGCCGATCCGATCAAGTTTCTTACCAAAGAAGACTTCATCCCGGCGCGCGGCGACAAGCTCTTGCACACACTCGCGCCGTGTCTCGCGCTCTTTCCGGCGCTCGTGACCTTCGCCGTGATTCCCTTCGGCGACGTTTTGGTCGTCGGCGGACGCGAAATCAATTTGCAGGTGGCGAATCTCAATATCGGCATCCTTTACATCTTCGGCATGGCCTCGCTCAGCGTCTATGGCATCGTCATCGGCGCATGGGCCTCGAACAACAAGTTTTCTTTGCTCGGCGGCGTGCGCGGCGCGGCGCAGATGATCTCGTACGAGATCGCCATGGGCCTTTCGGTCATCGGCGTGCTCATGGTCTATGGCACGCTCGAGCTGCAAGAGATGGTCCGGGCGCAGGGGAAACTCTTTTGGGGTTGGTTGCCGGCCTGGGGAATTTTCCAACAGCCGGTCGCCTTTCTTCTTTTTTTCACCGCCGCGATCGCCGAGACCAAGCGCATCCCGTTCGACGCGCCCGAAGGCGAGTCGGAAATCGTCGCCGGCTATCACACGGAATACTCCGGCGGAAAATTCCTGATGTTTTTTGCCGGCGAGTTCGCCGAAATCGTCACCGCCGCGGGTCTCGTCACGACGCTATTTCTCGGCGGCTGGCAGGCGCCGTATCTCTTGCGCGACGGCTTTCACTTTCCCTGGGGCGGCGCGCTGCTCTTGTCTCCGCTCGCGGTGACGCTGCTCGAAGTCTTTGCTTTCGCGCTCAAAGTCGTAGGCGTTTGTTGGCTGCAGATTCTTGTGCGCTGGACTCTGCCGCGCTTTCGCTACGATCAGGTGATGCGGCTCGGCTGGAAGATGCTCCTGCCGGTGGCGCTTATCAACGTCGTCGTCACCGCCGTCTGGATCGTCCTCGGCCAGCGAGGCGTTTCGCATCCATGAGCGAACGATGATTCTATTTTTTATCCTGGCATCGTTATCGGTCGCGTTCTCGCTGCTGGTCGTCTTGCGGCGGAACGTCGTCCATTGCGCCATGGCGCTCGCCGCGACGCTTTTCCTCGTCGCCGTACTTTTCGTCACGCTCGATGCGCCGATGCTCGGCGTATTGCAGGTGCTGGTCTATGCCGGGGCGATCATGATCCTTATTCTCTTCGTCATCATGTTGCTCAATCCCGCGGCGCTCGAAACGCGGCCGGCCGCGTGGCGGATTCTCGGCGCTCTCGGCGCGGCGGCGTTGTGCGTCGAGTTGGCCGTGCTGTTTTTCTACCGGCCTGCCTCGCTTTCGGCGCCGACGGCGCCGGCCGGCTTCGGCGGAGTGGAAGCGGTTGCCGAGAGCCTGTTCACCGGCTTCGTCCTGCCGTTCGAGGTCGCCTCCGTCTTGCTCCTCGTCGCGATCATCGGCGCGGTGGCGCTCGGAAAGAGGGGAGGCTGAGCGTGGCGCCGCTGCATTATTATCTCGCGCTCGGCGCCGTCTTGTTCGCCATCGGCGTCGCCGGCGTCGTCATCCGGCGCGACATCATCGTGATCCTCATGTCGATCGAGCTGATGCTCAACGCCGTTAATCTCACGTTCATCGCCTTCGCGCGTTTCCTCGTCTCGCTCGACGGCCAGGTGATCGTTTTTTTCGTCATGACCGTGGCGGCGGCGGAGGCGGTCGTGGGGTTGGCGATCATCATCTCGGTCTTTCGCCATCGCCAGACGCTCGATCCGGCGGAGATGACGCTGCTCAAATGGTAATTACGGCAATGTTGAATTTTTAATGATGAATTTTGAATTGAATTCGGCGCGCTGATGGAAACTTCGAACTTACTTTGTTGGATTCCGCTGCTGCCGTTCATCGGCGCAGCGGTCAACATCTTCTTCGGCGCGCGCCTGAGCCGGAAATCGGCCGGCCTGCTCGCGTGCGCGACGGTCGGGCTATCGTTTCTCGTCTCGCTGCAAGTGTTCGGGGCGCTTGCGCCGACAGAAGTGATGCGCGATCCGCTCTTTACCTGGATCGACGCGGAGCCGTTCCAAGCGAGCGTTTCCTTTCAGGCCGACGCTTTGACCGCGGTGATGCTGCTCGTCATCACCGGCATCGGCTTTCTGATTCACGTTTACTCTTTTGGCTACATGGGCCACGACGAAGGCGTGGCGCGCTACTTCGCCTATCTCAATCTGTTTGTCTTCTTCATGACCGTGCTTGTGCTCGCCGACAATCTGCTGCTGCTCTTCGTCGGTTGGGAAGGCGTCGGCCTCTGCTCGTATCTCTTGATCGGCTTCTGGCATCACGATCACGTCAACACGATCGCCGGCAACAAAGCGTTCATCGTCAACCGCATCGGCGACTACGGCTTTCTGCTCGCCGTCTTGCTGCTTTTCTGGGAGATGAACCGCATCGGCGTCCCGTCGCTCGACTTCGCCGCCCTCCGGCAGGCGGCGGGCCGCTTGCCGCCGGAAAGCGTCACGCTCATCACGCTGCTGCTGTTCGTCGGCGCGACGGGAAAGTCGGCGCAGATACCGCTCTTTGTCTGGCTGCCCGACGCGATGCAGGGGCCGACGCCGGTGAGCGCTCTCATCCACGCGGCTACGATGGTGACGGCCGGCGTTTACATGACCGCGCGGCTGAATTTTTTATTTTCGCTCGCGCCCGACACACTCCGCTTGATCGCCGTCATCGGCGCGGCGACGGCGTTTTTCGCCGCGACGATCGCGGTCGCTCAGAACGACATCAAGCGCGTGCTCGCCTATTCCACCGTGAGCCAATTGGGCTACATGTTTCTAGCCGTCGGCGTCGGCGCGTTCGGCGCGGCGGTCTTTCACCTGTTCACGCACGCTTTTTTCAAGGCGTGTCTTTTTCTCGGCGCGGGCAGCGTGATCCACGCCGCCGGCGGCGAGCAGGATATGCGAAAGATGGGCGGGCTCCGCCGCCAGCTTCCGGTGACCTACTGGACTTATCTCGTGGCGGCTCTGGCAATCGCCGGTGCGCCGCTGACGGCGGGATTTTTTTCCAAGGACCGAATTTTGTGGGAGGCTTATTCGAGCCCGTACGGGTCTATTCTATTCTGGCTCGCCGGCTGGATCACCGCCGGGCTCACGGCGTTTTATATGTTCCGGCAATTCTTCATGGTGTTCCACGGAGCGAGCCGCTTGCCGGAGCCGGCGCGGTCCCACGTCCACGAGTCGCCCGCGTCGATGACCGTTCCGTTGATTGCGCTGGCCTTCGGATCGATCTTTGCCGGTTGGCTCGCGACGCCGTGGCAAAACGTTTGGGATCCGTGGCTCCAGGCGGTTTTAGGCGGCGGCCATGGTCCGGAGCACGGCGCGGCGGGCGATGAGACGTTCTTCGTCGTCCTCACTGTGGCGCTAGCGGCGATGGGAATCCTGCTCGCGTACTTGCTCTACGGCCGCGAGGGACGAGTCGCGGCACCTTCCGTCGGCGCGGTCTATCGAATGCTCGCGCACAAATACTACATCGACGAACTCTACGATCTCGTCTTTGTCCGTCCCTTCACCGCGTCGGCGCGCTGGCTGGCGGCGAGTTTCGATCCTAAATTTATCGACGGCGCCGTCAACGGCGTCGCCGGCCGAGTCCGCGCGACGAGCGAAGCGTGGCGGCGCGTGCAGAGCGGCAACGTGCAGCATTACCTGTTCGCCTTTTTGGCCGGGACGGTTTTGCTCTTCGTCTTCTTTCTCAGGTGGTGAGCGCGTGAACGGTCTCAGTCTGATCCTTTTTCTTCCCGCCCTCGGCGCGGCGGTGCTGCTGCCGATTCCGGCGCGGCGGCGCGCGGCGCTTTTTCAAATCGCGCTCGGCGCGAGCCTGCTCGCGTTGGTCCTGTCCCTCTGGATGCTCTACCGCTTCGACCCGAGCGTCGGCGCGATGCAGTCGGTCGAGCGGCTCGCCTGGATTCCCGACTACGGCATCGAATACATCGTCGGCGTCGATGGGCTGAGCCTTTTTCTCGTCCTGCTGACGGCGCTGCTCGTGCCGATCGCGATCGCGGCGTCGTGGAACATACGCGATCGGGTGAAGGAATATCTTTTCTTCATGCTCGTGCTCGAGACCGGCATGCTCGGCGCGCTCGTCGCCCTCGATCTGTTTCTGTTTTACGTGTTCTGGGAAGTGATGCTCGTGCCGATGTATTTTCTGATCGGCGTCTGGGGCGGCGAGCGGCGCATTTACGCCGCGGTGAAATTCGTCATCTACACGATGGCGGGCAGCCTGCTCATGCTGGTCGCGATCATTTTTTTGGCGACGCGCCATTTTCAGGTGACGCAAACGCTCACGTTCAACCTCACGCAAATCGCGCATCTCCATCTGCCCTACGACGAGCAGATGTGGTTGTTCCTCGCCTTCGCGCTTTCGTTCGCTATCAAAGTGCCGCTGTTTCCGTTGCACACTTGGCTTCCCGACGCGCACGTGGAAGCGCCGACCGCCGGCTCGGTGATTCTGGCCGGCGTTCTGCTCAAGATGGGCGCCTACGGCTTTTTACGTTTTGCGATTCCCTTGTTTCCCGAAGCCGCGCTGGCGGCGGCGCCGTTCATCACGGCGCTCGCGGTAGCCGGCATCGTTTACGGCGCGCTGGTGGCGATGATGCAGGACGATCTCAAGAAGCTCGTCGCTTATTCCTCCGTAAGCCATCTCGGTTTCGTTATCCTGGGACTGTTCGCGTTCAATCTTCAGGGCATCGAAGGCGCGGTCTATCAGATGCTCAATCACGGCCTTTCCACCGGCGCGCTGTTTCTCATCGTCGGCATGATCTACGAGCGGCGGCACACGCGCATGATCGCCGACTTCGGCGGCTTGTGGAAACAGGCGCCGATCTTGTCGGCGGTTTTTCTCGTCGTCACGCTCTCGTCGATCGGCCTGCCGGGGCTGAACGGATTCGTCGGCGAATTTCTCATCCTGCTCGGCGCTTTCGCGGTCACGCCCGCCTGGACGGCGGTCGCGGCCAGCGGCGTGGTGCTCGGGGCGATTTATATGCTGTGGATGTTTCGCCGCGTCGTCTTCGGTCCGCCGTCGCGGCCGGAGAACCGGCCGCTCGAAGACCTGAGTCTCCGCGAGATCGGCATGCTCGCGCCGATCGTCGTTTTGATTTTTTTCATGGGCGCGTACCCGCAGCCGTTTTTGAGCCGGATAAAAATTTCGGCTGAGCTCGTCATCCAGCGGATTGAGAGCCAGAAACTGGCGGCGCCGCTGCTTCGCGGCGAAACGCTCCGCGAGGAGAAGGCGAGTCGTGGAAACTAATCTCGCGCCTCTCGTCCCGGCCGGCGCCGTGCTGGTGACGGCGCTTGTTGTGCTCGTGGCCGATCTCTTTATCCGTCAAGAGAACCGCAGGGCGCTCGTCTGGATCGGCCTCGTCGGCATCGGGCTCGCGGCCGGGGCGACGCTGGGTTTTCCGGCGAGCGGCGGAGCATTTGAGAACACGATCGTGTTTGACCGCTTCGCGATTTTCTTCAGTCTGATCTTTCTCGCCGCCGCCGCGCTCACGATGCTTTCGTCGGTCGAGTACCTGAGCGACGCCGGCATCCGCGAGGGAGAGTTCTACGCCCTCGTGCTCTTGAGCGCGTTCGGTATGATGCTCATGGCCGCGGCCAACGATCTGATCGTTTTGTTTCTCGGCCTGGAAACCATGTCGATCGCCGTCTATATCCTCACCGGCATGTGGCGCGCGCGGGCCGAGGCCGCCGAGGCGGCGATGAAATATTTTCTCATCGGCGCGTTCGCCACCGGCTTTCTCCTCTACGGCATCGCGCTCCTCTACGGCGCGTCCGGCTCGACTCATCTGGAGCGAATCGCCGCCGTGCTGGCGCAACCGAAAGGCGCGTGGTCGGTCTATTTGTCCGCCGGAATTTTTCTTCTGCTCGTCGGCCTCGCCTTCAAAGTCGCCGCAGTGCCGTTCCATTTTTGGGCGCCGGACGTTTACGAAGGCGCGCCGACGCCGGTCACGGCCTTCATGGCGGTGGCGGTCAAAGCGGCCGCCTTCGCCGCCTGGGCGCGCATCTTCCTTTATGTGTTGTCGCCCATGCAGGACGAATGGAGGCTGCCGGTGAAAGCGCTGGCGATTCTCACGATGACCGTGGGAAATGTTCTCGCCATTTCGCAATCGAGCGTCAAGCGCATGCTCGCGTATTCCAGCATCGCGCACGCCGGTTATCTGCTCATCGCGCTAGTCGCCGGCGGCGCGGCCGGCGGGCAGGCGCTGCTCTTCTATCTTCTTAGCTATGCGGCGATGACTTTCGGCGCGTTCGGCGTGTTGATCGCGTTGAAAGACAAAGACCAGGAGCGCGACGCGTACAGAGACTTCGCTGGGCTCGGCTTCAAGCGGCCGTTCCTCGCCATGGCGATGTCGCTCTGTATGCTATCGCTCGCGGGCTTTCCGCCGCTCGGCGGCTTTGTCGGAAAATTTTATCTGTTCCGTTCCGCCGTCATGTCGGGTCATACCGATCTTGCAATCGTCGGCGCGCTCAACAGCCTGCTCTCCGTCGTTTACTATCTCAGAGTGATCGTGATGATGTATATGGAAGAGGGCGGCGCGGAGGGCAAGAGCTTCGCCCGCGCGCCCTATCTGTATTTCGTCGTAGCCGCCTGCATGATCGGCGTGATCTATCTGGGAATTTTTCCGGCGCCCACGCTGGAGTGGAGCCTCCGATCGTTCGCGTCCTTGCGCTGAGGAAAGCGCGCGTCCGCTAGTTGACGTTCTCTCGCCCGTCGAGGCCCGCCCCGCGATCGACAATGGGACCGTGTCGAAAAAACGAATGGAAATTATTTTGCCGGAAAGAACCCGATCGCGACCGGCACCTCGGCCGTGCCCGCGACGTACTCCTCGAATTGCGCTCCCTTGACGTGGAGTTGGGTGGAGCCGCCGCCGTCGAGGTTGAGCAGGTCGGTCGTTTGCGCGCGCCACTCGGCCGCGCCGAAAAATTCCTGCAGCTCGACCCACGTCAAGCCGCCGAAGAGCGTGTCGGTGACGGCAAGGATCAATCTCTGAGCGGAGTCGATGCCGATAAGCGAGCGCCGGCTTTGCCTGCCGGCGCCGCGCGTGACGGTCAGAGGCGCGCCTTTCATCAGCAGCAACGGTCCAACCTGGAGCGCTTCGTCGGCCTCGCGCGGGACGAATTCGTCGCGGTGCACGATGAACGGCAGGCGGTCTTTGACCGCGAAAACGCCGCTGTAGAGATCGCTTTTTGCGATGTTGGGGTTAATGTCGTCGAGGCCGACCTTCAGAAACCCAAGCGGCATGCCCTTTTCGTCGAAGTAGTTCGCATTGATCGTGGCGACGGCGCCGCTCTTTTCCGCCAGGGTTTTGACGTTGGCGGCTTTGAGATTGTACGTCTGGCTGCGGACGATGCGCGGGACGACGCGGCGCGTGTCGAAGCGCAGCAGCTTCACGTCGATCGACTGCCGAGGGTCGCTGCGCTCCAGCGTGACCTTGCGGAATTCCGCTCCGTTAAATACGGCCTTCCACGAACCGGCGTCGGCGACCACGAGCCCCGGACTGTTTTTGAATCGCTGGCTGGAGGCGGTGGTTCCTTGAGCGAAGCCGCCGCGGGGCAAAGCGAACAGCAAGAGCGACAGCCAAAGAAATTTTGCTCGCTGGAGTTTCATCGGACAATTCATGATAACAAAAGGGCCGGGCGAAACAAACGGCGGCCGGACTTGACGGCGCCGCCGCGGCGGTTCCCGATTGCAGGCGGGCGCAAGCCCGTGATAGCAATACACCCAGGCCATTTCAGAAAGGAGACGAGGATGAAAAACCGGATCAGATCGTTCGCTTGGATCGCCATCGTTTTGGCGGGCGCGGCTTGCGGCAAAGATCAAAAAAGCTCGGCCGAGAGGGACGCCGAAGTCAAGAAGGCGCTCCAGGAAGGGGCGGCGAAGGAACAGAAGATGTACGAGGGA
>JBGPTS010000016.1:0-32665 GCA_041490745.1 Binatia bacterium
GGTCCCCATCGTCGACAGCGGGGACGAGGTGCTGGGGATTGTCACTATGGACGACCTCATCGCGCAGATCAGCGGCGCGATGTCGGATCTGGGCAATGCCGTCACGGAAAGTTTGCCCGTCGGGACGGCGTAGTCCGGGCGCGTCCATCGGGACGGTCGAGGTGGAGCTGCGGTCCGAAGCCCGGCTGAGCAAAGTGATCCGGCGGGCGCCGAGATGGAAGCGTCGGGTGAGAGCCGCTGTCAGAGCGGGCTCGTCGAAGCGACGGCGGCGCCGGGCTTAAAGCGGCGGCTCAGGTTTTGAGCATGAACCGTACGGTTTACATTCCCGCAGATTCCGTTCTTCTCGAAGCGGATATAACGATCCCCGTGGGCGCGAAAGCCATCGTCCTGTTCGCGCACGGCAGCGGCAGCAGCCGCCGCAGTCCGAGAAATCAATACGTCGCGGAGGTCTTGCGGACCGCCGGGCTCGGCACGCTGCTGATGGATCTGCTCACGAGAGAAGAAGATGCGATTTACGAAACGCGATTCGACATCGGCCTGCTGACCGCGCGATTGGCGTCGGCCACCATGTGGTGCGTCGGGCGGCCGCAGACGAAATCACTCAGCGTCGGTTACTTCGGCGCCAGCACCGGCGCGGCGGCGGCGCTCAAAGCCGCCGCGGCGATTCCTTCCATCGGCGCGGTCGTCTCGCGCGGCGGCCGGCCCGACCTGGCGGAGTCGGCTCTCGGTCGTGTGCAGGCGCCGACGCTGTTGATCGTCGGCGGCGATGACGATGTCGTTATCGAACTCAATCAGCAAGCTTATAAGCAACTCCGGTGTGAAAAGCGATTGACGATCGTGCCGGGAGCGACCCATTTGTTCGAGGAGCCCGGCGCCCTGGAGGAGGTTGCGCGCCTGGCGTCGGAATGGTTCAGCCGGTATCTCCGCTCGCAGCATTCCGCCGCGGCAACTCAGGCCCGGAAAATATCTTAGCGCTACACCGCCTGCTTCCATTCGCTTCGTTGCAGGATCCTAACGACATCCTCATCGGTCACTTGAGAGAAATCTTCAAAAAACTGTCCCACCGCGTAAAATTCCGCCGGCGACTTCAGGCAAACGATACTGTCCGCTTCGTTGCTCAGCCGCGCGACGGTCGCGGGGGGAGCAACCGCAACGGCGCCGATGAGCTGCGCAGGCTTTTTCGCACGTGTGGCGCGAAGGGCCGCGATCATCGTCGCGCCGGTGGCGATGCCGTTGTCCACAACAATCACGATACGCCCCGACGGGTCGAGCGGCGGCCGGAGCGGCGTATACATCGCCCGGCGCCGGCTGAGCGTGGCCAACTGCCTCTCGGTCTCGTCCTTGAGGTAATCTTCGCCGATCCCCAACTCCGATACGTAGTCCGATAGATAAACATGCCCGGTTTCATCGACGGAGCCGATGGCAAGTTCCGGTTGATCGGGGGCGCGGAGTTTGTGAACCAGAACCACATCTAACTCTCCGCCCAGGGTCTCGGCGATGATTTTCGCCATCGGCGCCGCGCCGCGCGGGATGCCCAGGATGAGAGGATTCTTGCCTCTATAGGAAATCAGGTTTTGAGCCAACAGACGCGCGGCGTGCTCGCGATTTTTGAACAGCATGGGTTTTGTTCTCCTTCATTCCTTAGCGGCATCCATCCGGCTTTGCCGCTAGTCATCAAGTCGCGAAACTTCATCGCTCCCTCTTGAGTCGTTTTGTTCGACAAACAATTTCAGCAAGTCCGTGACGCTGATAATCCCGACGAGCCGATTATCGTGAACTACCGGCAACGAGTTGATGCGATATCGGATAAACAGGTTCGCCGCCGCGGCAAGATCGGTCGCGGGGGAGACGACCAGCGGATCGGGGCTCATCGCGCAGGAGACCGTTAACTGCCTCAGGTAATCATGAATTTCCTCCTCGTCGCGAAAAACAGGATAGGACGGAGAGACCTGGCGTATATCCCGATCGGTGACGATTCCGATAAGCTTGCCGTGCTCCACTACCGGCAGTTCCCGGATGTTATGCTTGACCAAGAGACGAATAGCATCTTCCAGCGGAGCGCTCGATTGAATGGTAACCGGCGACAAACTCATCCGGTGACGGACCTGAGCGGATCGTGCGGTTTTTTTCGCGTGCGACTCCACCCGGCGAAGGCAGGACAGATCGTCGGTTTTCATCTTCCCCTCCTGGTCCCGTTTTTTTAGACCCGATTTCCGACCTTCCGATCGAGAATTCACCCACAGGACTTGCACCGCAACATAGTTGTATGAGCAAAAATTATGCCCCGCCGCTCGCAGCGCAAGTCGGCACTGGTTGTCGGATTAACTAGAAAGCTTGTCACCCTTGGAGATGAAGCTCGCCGATTTTCTCGTCGGTGACAATCATGGAAGAACGACCGAACAATTAGCGTAGCAAAAATGAGCCGCCCAGCTGATTCGACGCAAACGGTCCTGGCACAGAAATTGGACCACAAGTCTTGTGCCCGGGCTTTGGCCGGGATCTAACAAGTCATCTTCAAAGGAGGGAATCGCCATCAAACTTCCATTGCAAGTGACCTTTCGCAACATGCCCCCTTCCGAGGCGATCGAGACGAATATTCGGGACAAGGCGGCCAAGCTGGAGTCGTTCTACGAAAAAATCATGGGCTGCCGGGTTCTGGTCGAAGCGCCGCACCGGCGCCATCGCAAGGGAAAGCTCTATCACGTGCGCATCGACATGACCCTGCCCGGAGGCGAGATCGTGATCGATCGGGAGCCGCGCCGGCACGCGTCGCACAAGGACGTCTATGTGTCGATACGGGACGCCTTCGCCGCCACGCGCCGCAAGCTTCAGGATTTCGCCCGCCGCCGCCGCGGCGCTCTGAAAACCCACGAGCCGGCGCCGCTCGGTCGCGTTGCCAAAATTTTCCCGCAAAAGAGGTTCGGTTTCCTCAAAACCGCCGACGGACGGGAAATTTATTTCCACGGCAACAGCGTACTGGAACCCGGCTTCGATCGACTGGAGGTGGGAACGGAAGTGAACTTTACCGAGGAGCAGGGCGGCAACGGCCCGCAAGCCAGCACGGTAAAATTTGCCGGCCGGCACCTCGTGACACGATAAATTTTCCGTCTAGCAGGCCTGTGCGACGCGCTGACGCGCCTGTTCCTCCGCTCCGGCATAAAGATAGAGGACCGGACATGGGGCATCGACGACCACCTTGGCCGCGAGGCCGCCGAAAAAACCTTCCGACAGATCGCTCGGCGCGCGGGTCGAGATCACCACGAGATCCGGCCCTTCCCTCTTCGCCCATTCGACAATGTTTTTTTCCGGCATACCGATCTCGATCTTTTCGCGTATCTTCACCCAGGGAATGAGATCCGAAAAGTGCTGGTTGAGGAACCGGGCCAGGTCAAGCTGATACTTTCTTTTGAGCCGCTCATATTGCGGAGAGCCCGCGTCGATCCGAGCGTTCTCGCCGTTCTCACAGCACGGTTGCGCGAACTCACGGCAATTCACCACGTAATACACCGTGACTTCCCCGCCGACCGTCCTGGCCAAATTCAACGCGTAGCTCACTCCATTCCGAGAAAACTCAGAAAGATCCGTCAGCGCGAGAATATGTTTTATCATGTTTATCCTGCCGCTTTTGCTAGAGCGCACAATCCGTGCCATTTCAATCGCGGCGCGACACTATGATAAATGGTATCTGGAGGTTGGGTTTTTGTCAGCTTTGCAAATCGTCCTTCGCTTCGCTTCTCAATCCTAATAGAAGTCGCATCCATTGCGCGATTTCGAACGCCGTTACCGATATGGTAAAAGATTTGCGTAGAAGTTTTGCAAGGAATGGGATTCGTCCTGGTCACCGGGATTTAAGGCGAGGGCGCTATAGGCGGCGCAGCCTCTCGGAGCGCGGTCGATGAAAGCCATGGTCTTGAAGAAACTCGGAGGGGTTCAAGAGAGCGACGGCCCGCTTGAACTTGCCGCAGTCGCGATGCCTAAACCGGCGGAGCGTGAACTGTTGGTGAAAGTCTCGGCATGCGGCGTTTGCCACACCGAGCTGGACGAAATCGAAGGAAGAACGCCGCCGCCGAATCTGCCGGTGATCTTAGGCCATCAAGTCGTCGGTAAGGTCGAACAGGCAACGCCGAACGCGAGCGCTTTTCGGTCCGGCGACCGGGTCGGGATCGGTTGGATCTACTCGGCTTGCGGCAAGTGCACGTTCTGTCTTGAAGGCAACGAGAACCTCTGCCCGGAGTTCAGAGCGACCGGGCGAGACGTGAACGGTGGATACGCCGAGTACATTGTCGCTCCCGAAACCTCCGCGTATCTCATCCCGGATCTGTTTTCCGATTCCCAAGCGGCGCCGCTGCTCTGCGCCGGCGCGATCGGCTATCGGTCGTTGAGACTCACGGGTCTGCAAAACGGCCAAAGTCTCGGCCTCACCGGATTCGGCGCTTCGGCCCATCTCGTTTTGCAAATGGCGAAACAGCGCTTTCCGAATTCCGCCGTTTTTGTCTTCGCCAGAAACGACAAAGAACAGGAATTCGCCAGGAAACTGGGCGCGGCCTGGGCGGGTCCCATCGACGCAGCACCGCCGCAGAAGCTCGATCGCATCATCGACACGACGCCGGCATGGCATCCGGTCGTTGAGTCGCTCGACAACCTGGCACCGGGCGGCAGACTCGTAATCAACGCGATTCGCAAGGAAGAGAGCGACAAGAGCAGCCTGCTGAAGCTCGACTATCCGCGCCATCTCTGGATGGAGAAAGAAATCAAAAGCGTCGCCAACGTCGCGCGCGCCGACATCAGGGAATTCCTCGAATTGGCCGCGGCGATTCCCATCAAACCGGAGATTCAAGAATTTCGCCTGGAAGACGCCAACCGGGCATTGGCCGAGCTCAAGGCCGGAAAAATTCGCGGCGCGAAAGTTCTGGTCGTCGCGTAAGCGTTTTGCAACTCCGCGTTCCGTGAATCAACGTTCACCGATCTCGCGAATTCGCACCATTCGATCGACATCCTGTACCGCGATGAGTCCGTCTCCGGGATAGCCGGTCTTCGCGCTTTGCGCGATCAGCGCGAGAATTTTGTCGAGCAGTTTCTCCTCGCAAATAATTTCGAGCTTCACCGATTCGGGAAGGTGCGCCGGCTCGAAAGGCTCGACCGAATGAAGAAAAGTCGACTCGTCGCCGCTCAGGCCGCGGACCCTGTAGGCGGTCACGCCGGTAATGCCGGCGTCGTGCAGCGCTCGTATCACCTCCGCGGCGCGTTGCGTCCTCACGTATGCGCTCAGCATTTTCATCCGTCAGACTCGCTATGGATCGCCGCCGACGCGACTGCAAGGATGAGGAATCCCTCGGCTCGTCACGCTGCTTTGGCCTTTCTTGGCGGCGCGATCGTTTGCTGGTCCGAAAGGACCACTCCATCGCGGAATGTAATTCGTCTTCGAGCGTATGCGGCGATGTCGTGCTCGTGAGTAACAAAGAGAACGGTAATTCCGTCTCTCGAGTTTAGATTTAGGAAAGTTCCATAATCTCGGCGCTCGTCTTCGTGTCCAGGTTGCCCGTAGGCTCATCCGCCAGAATAAGCGCCGGCCGGTTTACCAGGGCCCGGGCGATGGCGACTCGTTGTTGCTGCCCGCCCGATAGTTGATTGGGCGTATGATCGAACCTGCCTTCCAATCCAACCTGCGAAAGAACCTCCAAAGCCCGCCGACGGCGCTCCTTAGCGTCGAGTCCCGCGTATAACATCGGCAACTCGACGTTCTCGAAGGCCGATGATCGCGTAAGGAGATTGAAGCCTTGAAACACAAAACCGATCTTGCGATTTCGTATTTGCGCCAGTCCATCGGCCGACAGGGCGCTTACGTCCTCGCCTTCGAGAAAATAGATCCCGCTTGTCGGCCGGTCCAAGCCGCCCAAAATATTCATGAACGTGGACTTGCCCGACCCCGATGCTCCCATAATCGTGACGAACTCCCGCCGCCGAATATCCAGACTGATGCCTCTGAGCGCATGAACTTCCACATCTCCCATCTTGTAGATCTTGTGAACATCTCGGACGCGAATGAGCTCGTCTGAGGACGGCAAGTTCTTTCCTCGCATAAAATCGACGCCGAGCGATTAAGCGGAACTATCCGCCTGGGGATCGCTCCGCATGAGCATGCCCGCAATTTCTTTTCGGTGATTTTTTCCGTCCTCGAGGATGCGGCTGAGCATTCCCGCAGTCTCCGGGTCGATATTTTTTTCCAAAGCCAGCTCTTCGGTCAGATCGGCGCAACAGCGCTTTTCCGCTTCCAGGTCCCGGCTGAGGCACTCCCAGCTGTTCGGTCCTTCTTCAGGCGTAAACGAAACTTGAGGAACCTGTCCGCCCAAGGCCGTAATTTTTCCGGCTAACCATTCTGCGTGCCGCTGCTCTTCCTTGGCGATTGCGAACAGTCGTTGGCAAAACTGCGGATAATGCATCCGTTCGGCGTGCCATTCCAACCGGAGCATGCTTTCCATTTCCTCGACGTATTCACGGCGAAGAATTTCCACGAGCTGCAAGTTTGTTTTCGAGGTCTTCCAAGGAAACATGGCGCCTCCCTTGTCGATCGCTCAAAGGGGACCTATTGCTAAGAAAACCGCAAGGAGCATGCCATCGCCGAACGACTAAAAAGCGCCGGATTTTTCGACTTTGTTTCTTCCAAAGCGCTCTCATTCCCAAAGATGAAAATTTTCGCTCGCCATCACGGTCAGATTTAAAAATGGACTCTTCGGTAAAAGACTTTCTTCGCTATTTCCGCCGTAACGATGTAAAGAAAGAGAATTCCCACCAAGACCAGCAGAAATTCCGCCGGCATCGGGGTAAAACCAAAGAGCCGGCCCAAGGGCGTATAGGGCAAGGCCAGCGTGGCCGAGGCGACGAACAGCGTCGCCAGCCAAAGAGAAGCGCCCGGTTTGCTTTGAAAGAACGGTTTCCTGGTTCTGATCACGAGAACGATCAGCGACGCCGAGATCACCGACTCCATGAACCAACCGGTCCGAAATCGATTGACGGAGGCGTGGAGAACGAAAAAAAGCGCGGCAAAGGTCAGGTAGTCGAAGATCGAACTCACAATGCCGAAGGTGATCATGAACTTTCGAATGAACTTGATGTCCCAGCGCCGGGGCTCCCGAACCAGCTCGCTATCCACGCTATCGGTGGCGATCGCCATTTCCGGCAGGTCGGTGAGCATGTTGGTCAAGAGAATCTGTTTCGGCAGCAGAGGCAGAAAAGGCAGGAACAAGGAGGCCCCGGCCATACTGAACATGTTGCCGAAATTGGCGCTGGTCGCCATGAAGACGTACTTCAGCGTGTTGGCAAAGGTGATCCGGCCCTCCTGCACGCCCTCGACCAGCACTTTCAGGTTTTTTTCCAGCAAAACGATGTCCGCCGCCTCTTTCGCGACATCGACGGCGCTATCGACCGATATTCCCACGTCGGCGGCGTGCAGCGCCGAGGCGTCGTTGATCCCATCGCCCATGAAGCCGACGACGCTGCCGGATTTTTTCAGCGCCAGGATGAGCCGCTCTTTCTGATAGGGCTCCACTTCGGCAAAAACGTCCACGTCGCGCGCCACCACGGGCAAGGCTGCATCGGCGATCTCGCGCAGCTCCGCGCCGGTCAGAACTTTCGCCGCGCTGAGTCCCACTCGCCGGCTGACATAGGCGACCACCTGATGGTTGTCGCCGCTCACGACCTTGAGCGAGATTCCCAACTGCTCCAGCTCGCGTATGGCATCGATCACGCCGGCTTTCTCCGGATCGGAAAAAACCAGGAAACCCAAGAACGTCATATCGGCCTCGTGGTCCTTCGTAATCCGCGTCTCCGCTCCGACGTCGCGGTAAGCCACGCCTAAAACTCTCAGGCCGTTGCCGCCGAACTCTTCGAAGCGCCGCTGGATAGCTTCTCTCTCCGTGGTGAAATCCACGACGGCGGCGTCGGCCGTTTGCGCCGCCGAGCAAACCTCGATGACGTTCGGCAGTGCTCCTTTGGTGATCAGCAAGTGGACGCCGTCTTTGGCCACCAACACGCTCAGCCGCTTGCGCAGGAAATCGTAAGGGATCTCATCGAGCTTCTCGTAACCGGCGAGGTCCCACGCGCGATGCGACCGGATGGCCGCGTCAATCGGGTTAGTGAAACCGGTCTCATAAAAGGCATTCAGGTAGGCGTAGAAAAGCACCTGTTCGTTTTCCCGGCCCTCGGCGTCTTGATACGCATGCACGCGTACGGCGCCTTCGGTGAGCGTTCCCGTCTTGTCGCAGCAGAGGACATTCATGCTGCCGAAATTTTCGATGGCGGCCAGCCGTTTGACGATCACTTTTTCCAAGGCCATTCGCTTCGCGCCGTGCGCCAAGTTAATCGTGATGATCGCCGGCAAGAGTTGCGGCGTCAGCCCGACCGCCAGTGCCAGGGAAAAAAGAAAAGAGTCCAGTACCGGACGTTCGAGATAAACGTTGATGGCGAAGATGGCGATCACAAGGATCAGGGTGACTTCCATCAACAGATAGCCGAAGCGGCGCACCCCGCGCTCGAATTCCGTCTCGGGCGGTCTCAGTCTCAAGCTGGCGGACACCTTGCCGAACTCGGTCTCGCCCGCCGTGCCGACGATAACGGCCTTGGCCGTGCCGCTCACGACGTGCGTGCCCATGAAGAGAGCGTTGCTCCGCCGGTTAAGAGAAACTTCCGACGGCAGCGCGCCGGGCTGTTTCTCGACCGGATAGCTCTCGCCGGTCAGCGTCGCCTCGTCGACAAACAGATCCCTGGATTCTAAAATTCTTGAGTCGCCGGGAATCACGTCGCCGGCGTTCAAGATAACGACGTCCCCCACGACGACTGCTTCGACTGAAATCTCCGTCTCCGTGCCGTCGCGCAGCACAGCCGCGCGGGCCTGCACGATGGCAAGCAGCTTCTCGACCGCGTCGGTCGCCCCCTTTTCCTGCCAAAAACCGAGCAGGCCGCTGGCGAAAATAATCGCGAGTATGATGAATGCGTCGGTCGGATTGCGCAGGAACAGAGACAAGCCGGCGGCAAACAGCAGAATCACAATGATGGGACTTTTGAATTGGGCGAGAAAAAGCGCGAGCGAGTCCGTCCGGCGCTTGGCTTTGATTCGGTTCGGGCCGTATCGGGCGAGTCGTTGTCGCGCTTCCGCGCCCGTCAAGCCCTGAGGCGATGTCTCCAGGAGCTGGAGCAATGCCTCGACGGGCAGGCTCCAGAAAGCGGCGAGCCGCTCGGTCACGGTGCGCCGGGGGCTCGAATGACCAGCACCGGATCTCCCGAGTGGCGCACGACGCGGTCGGCGATGCTGCCCAAAACAAAGCGCCGGACGCCGGACCTCCCATGCGTGCAGATCGCAATCAGATTTTCCGGCGTCTCTCGCGCCAGATTGATGATTCTTTCGCCGGGAAATCCCTCCAGCAGCACTGAAGTCACTCTCGGCTGGCCGCCGCTCTTCAACTCTTTCACTTTACGGTCGAGATATTCCTGGGCTTCATCCCGGATCATCTCCCAGATGCGTTCGTCGGGCGCATATCCCTCGTCGTAATAAGCGGTCGGCAGATTGAAGATTCGAACCAGGACGATTTCAAGAGCCATCTTTCCGGCGAGCTCCGCCGCGTACGGTATCACGCTCTCCGCCAGTGCGGAGCCGTCGAGCGGCACGAGAATCGATTTCAGTTTCAAGGTTTCAAACCCCTTGGTTTCCTCCATCGTCCGGACGAGCAGCAGAGGATTGCGCGCGGCATGGAGAACTTTGTCCGCGACGCTGCCGAGGAGCCACCGTTGAATGCCCGCGCGCCCGTGGGTGCCTATTGCAATCAGGGTCCCGGAATCGCTCGCCGCCCGATCGACGATCGCATCGGCCGGCTTTCCCACCTCGACGACGCAATCGACGCGCAAGCCGCCGAGATGCTTGCCGGCGATGTTCTTCAAGTAAACGGCGGCGGTCTTTTTCCGCTCGGTGAGCAAAGTCCCCCGATAAGCATCGGTATCGGTTTCCGTAGCCGTGAAAGTCTCCGGGTCGATAACTCCCAGCAACTCCACCGGGACTTTCAGGCTTTCGGCAAAGAACCGCGCGTAAGGCAGGATGCGTTCCGAAATCTTCGATCCGTCGAGCCCCGCGAGAATTTTGCTGTACATGTATATCCTCCGGTTTCCGGGCCACGTTCGCCCTGAAGCGCCTATGTCACGACTCTCGGGTACACCTTTGCTCCGACAATTACAGCGATCGCCGTGGTCGCCACCAAGACGGCGAAATCCAATCCCAGCCCGAGATTGCTCGACCCATGTTCTAGCATTAAGGCGCGCAAGGCGTCCACTTCATAGGTGAGCGGGTTTGCGTGCGAGATCGCTTGCAGCCACCCGGGCATCATCGAGATCGGGTAGATCGCGTTGCTGGCAAAAAAAAGCGGCATCGTCAGTACCTGCCCCATCCCCATGAATCGTTCGCGGGTTTTCACCAGAGAAGCGATGATGAGGGAAAGAGCGGAGAACAGGGCCGCGCCGAGCATGACCGTCACTAATACCCCGGCAAGCGCCGGCGCGCTCCAGTTTATTTTAACTCCGAGCGCGAGCGCCAACAAGTAGATGATCGCGGCTTGCGAAAGCGAGCGGATGCCGGCCGACAAGGCCTTGCCGAGAACCAGGGCGGCGCGCGGAGTGGGGCTCGCCAGAAACTTGTGGACGATCCCGAGATCGCGCTCCCAGATGACGCCGATACCGTAGAAAATCGCGACGAACAGCACGCTCTGGGCCAGGATGCCGGGCGCCATGAAATCGAGATAGCGGACTTCGCCCGTGGAGATTGCGCGCACCCGGGTAAAGACCTCGCCGAACAACACGAGCCACAACGCCGGCTGGATCGCGCGTACGATCAGGTCGGTAAAATCATGCCGCAGCTTGCGCACTTCAAGCTCGGCGATCACCAGCGTCTTGGTCATGAATCCGGCGGCGGCGGTCAACATGCGGATCGAAGGCGTGTCATCCAAGCCGGCCGGCCACGCGTCTTTCGCGCGCGGTCTCACGATAGCTTCCTCCCGATTCAAGATCTCCACCGGCATAATGCACGAATACGTCGTCGAGCGTCCTGCCCGCTCCTCCGATAGATGCCTTGAGATCCCCGGGCGCGCCCAGCGCGACGACTTTTCCCAGATGCATGATCGCCACCCGGCTACACAAGCTGTCGGCCTCTTCCATATAATGCGTGGTCAAGATGATGGTGGTGCCGTAATCGTCGCGGAGATGCTCGACGTGCTCCCATACGGCTTTCCGCGCCAGCGGATCCAATCCTATCGTCGGCTCGTCCAAAAAGAGCACGGGAGGACGGTGGAGCGTCGATTGCGCGATCTCCAGCCTTCGGATCATTCCGCCGGAATACTCGCGGACAAGTTTGTCCGCCGCCTGGCTCAAGCCCATGAAGGCGAGAGCGTCCCGCACCCTGGTTTCCCTTTCTTTCCTGGAAATGTCGTAGAGCTTGGCGAAGATCAGAAGGTTCTCATAACCGGTCAGCGAGCCGTCCACCGAAACCGCCTGTGGCACATAGCCGATGACGCGGCGAACGCTGGAAGCCTGGCGGACGACATCGAAGCCCGCCACTCGGGCCGAACCCGAGCTCGGCCGCAACAGCGTGGTCAATATCTTGATCGCGGTAGTTTTCCCTGCGCCGTTCGGCCCGAGCAGGCCGAAAACTTCGCCCGCCGCCACGCAAAGGGTAAGACCGTCTACCGCCGTCAGCGCGCCGAAACGGCGAGTCAGGCCGTCTGTTTCCAGAATCGGCGAAGTCGTTTCTCGTTCTGAGATCAAGCCGCTTTCCGATATCTCGCCTCGGTCCAATCGACGACGATGGGGTTAGCCAGTTTTTTGAAATCCGCATAATCGAGCCGCACGGTCTGCCGATGGTTCCCGGCATTGAAGAATATATCGCCTTGCGTTTCAAGCGAAGCGTCAACGTAAACCGGCAGTCCGAAAAGATTTCCGAAGGGAGGCATCGCGCCGACTTCGCAACTGGGAAAAAGTGCCGCGAATTCATCCTCGAACGCTACCGAAACGCGGCTCGCGTCGAGAGCGGCTTCGACCTTTTTCAAATTGACCGTTCGGTTGGCCGGCACGACGGCCATCAAGAAACAACCGTCGGCATTGAGCATAACCACCTTCGCCATTTGCTTGCCCGAGTTGTGCAGGCATTGCGCCGTCTCCTGCGCGGTAAAAGCTGATCGGTGATTATACACCTCGTAGGGGATTTTGGCCCGGTCGAGGACCTCTTTCAGCTTTTTCAGGATCGCTATGTTACGCCTCCTTCATTTGCACATACGGCTGCTTTTTCGCCGCGCACCCGGCACAGCCTGCATGCTCAAACCGCGGCGCAGGGATGTTGATGTTTTCTTTCGCCGGCAGAGAGTAGAGCTTCGCTCCAGGCCGGCTGCCAAGAACGCCGTTTTTGAGCCGAAGCAATCCTTGCCGGACATAGCCGGGGTTGAGTGCCAGAACGTCGCAAATATTCTCGAAGGAAAAGATCCAGTCGCTCTTTTTCGTGAAAATCCATTCTTCCGCCTCGCGGAAAAGAATTTTTCCTCTCATGTTCCCAGCCAGCAGGTGGTTTCGATAACAAGCTATCGCATCCTCTAAAACCGCGCACATGAGGTCCTGTTCCGGCGCCAGCGTGGTTTGCCTCCGAGCCGCCGCAAATTCGGCCGAAGGCGCGACGTCACGCGAAGCTTTAATCAAATTAAACGGTACGCGCATCGTGGTTTTCCTCCTGCAACCCTTCCCGCACAAAATATGCCAGGCAATAAACGTGCAAATCGCTGGAAGCGGAACGAGGGAACGATAGAAATTTTGCACTTGTGCAACGACCGAGTCGCTACGTTTCGCATCCGCGCGAAAATCCCCGGGCGAGTCCGATGAAGCACCCGCCGTTTTCCTAAGCCGCGGGCAAAACACCGTCTGGCATATTCATTGCTGAATCGAAAGGAGATTGCCGGAGGTGAAAGGATGTATAGCGACGAAGGCCGCGAGGCGGCGCGGTGCGGGGTGATATTGGCGGCGGGAGAAGGCAGGCGCCTTCAGCCTTTCATCCACCGGATGCGTGGAGATCGACTGCCGAAGCAATACGTAAATCTCGTCGGCAGGCGCTCCATGCTCGAGCACACGTTTTCGCGGGCGGAGAGACTCATCGAACCGAGGCGCATCTTTACGGTCGTAAGCCGCGACCATCTGCGTTACTCCGAGGTGAGCCGCCAACTCTCCACCCGCGCACCCGGCACCGTGATCGTTCAGCCACAAAACAAGGAGACCGGCCCCGGGCTTTTGCTCCCGCTCGCGCACCTATACACCCGTTACCCGGACGCGATGGTGGCGATTTTTCCGTCGGACCATTTCGTCGTCGAGGAAGAGCTTTTCATGGCTTACGTCGACCTGGCCTATCGCGTCGGCGCGCGGTTTGCCGACTCGCTGGTGTTGCTCGGCGTCCAACCCGACGAACCGGAAACCGAATACGGCTACATCGTACCGGGCAAGAAGTTGAAGCATCCGGCGCCCCTGGCCGTGCGTCCGGTCGTTCGTTTTACGGAAAAGCCGGATATTCATAGGGCACGCGGGCTGCTTCTCGCCGGAGGCTTGTGGAACACGATGGTGATGGTTTGCAGGGCGAAAGCGATGGTCGATCTTGTCCGCAGCGTATCGCCTCCGCTCCACGATTTTTTCGAGCGGATCCGGAAGGCGATCGGGACAAGCAGCGAGCGGGAGACGGTGGCGGAGAGCTATCGGCGAGTGGAGCCGGTGAATTTTTCCACCGGGCTGTTGGAAGTCATTGCCCGGACCGACCCCTCCCGCTTGCTGGTCCTTCCCGTCCGCGGCGTGACGTGGAGCGATTGGGGATCCGAACAGCGGCTCGTCGGCACGCTTAAAAAACTCGGGCGTGCGAGCGGGCTTAACGGAGTGGAAGGAGAAATCGACGATGTGCTTCTCGCCTCGGCGAGTTGATCCTTCGGTTGATCGGCCGAAGCCGTAAGTCTCCTAGAGAGACTGGGATCATGGCAAAAAAAGTCGTTCACGTGGTCGGGACCGGCACCATCGGCGAGCCGCTGATCGGCATTTTCAACACCTTTCGCAAGTCATTCGGCATCGATGAGGTGACCTTCCATAAGCGCACTCCCCTCTTGACCGACCGCTCCAAAGTCAGCGTGCTCACCCAAAGAGGCGCCAAGCTGTGCGTAGACAAGGAGCGCCGGCGGAACTGTCAGCTTTAAGGAGATTTGATCGTCCGATGTCGAGGCATGAGAACTTGTACGCCTTCCCGCTGCGCCTCTCCAAGGAGTTGGATCGGCTCTTTGACGAGCTGATCCACCGTCCCTGGGGCGTGAAGGATGAATTATTGGAATGGAACCCCTCCGTCGATGTCTATGAGACCGAAGAGGCGTTTATCGTCGAGGCGGATCTGCCCGGCATGAAACGCGAAGACGTAATGGTGGAGGTCAAAGAAAACAATTTTATCTTGCGCGGACGGCGTTCGTCGGAGCAGAGGCGCTCGAACGAAAGATTTTACTGCCAGGAGCGATCGTTCGGCGGTTTTTCGCGTCAAGTGCCGCTCCCCGAACCGGTGGATAAGAACAAAATGAATGCGGAGTTCAGCGACGGCGTGCTCCGGGTGATCTTGCCGAAGCTTAAACGAAAGGCCGGCGCATCATGAATCTACCCGCGATGGCTGACAGAGGGCGCACGAACGGCCAAGGCTGGAAAAAAACCCTGCCGCCGGTCGAACTCACCGCCGATGCGCTGAGGTTCGCCGTAAAACTTGATGACGGATTCGCGACGACGGCGGAGCTCACGCCCGCGCTGAATTTCGCCGGACAAGAACGGGCGGTCGCCGCGCTCGATCTCGGTCTCGGCGTGGCCGGAGGCGGATACAATATTTTTGTCTCCGGCCTGACCGGCGCCGACAAGCTCGATATCTTGCAGCGCTGGATCGCCGAACGCGCAGCCGCCGATCCCACGCCGGGAGATCGGGTTTACGTTCATAACTTTCAGAATCCCGACGCTCCTTCCGCCATCTATCTCGGCTCCGGGAAGGGGCAGCGCTTGCGGCAGTTGATGCGCGACCTGGTAAAGCACCTGAGGGAGGAGCTGCCGAAAGCGTTTCGTCAGGAAGCGTTCGACCGGGAAAAGACCGTGCTCCGAGAAAAATATGCCCGGCGGGCCCAGGATCTGAACGCCCAGTTTGAAAAGCTCGCGCGGGAGAAGGGATTTGCCATTCAATTCGGCCATGCCGGTGAGATCGTCTTTATTCCCATAATCGACGACAAGCCTTTGCAAAGCGCCAAGGAATTATCCCAACTGACCGAGACGAAACAGCGGGAGATCGAAACGCGCCACCAGGAGCTGATGACCGAGATGGCGCAAATGGCGGTCAAGCAGGGCGACGTCATGCGCGAGATGGAGGCGGACATTCGGGAGGTGGAGCGCCGCTTTTGCGAGCAGCTCCTGGCGCCGTATATCGCGGCGATCGAAAGCGAGATGGACAATCCGGAGGTCGGCTCTTACCTCGCGGACGTGCGGCGACATATGCTCGACCACCTCGACGATTTCAAGGAGAGCGCCGCGCCTTCGTTTGCGGTTTCGTTCGGCCCTCAACCGCGCGAGCGCGATCCCTTTCTCGAATACGACGTGAACGTGGTAGTGGATAATTCCGCGACTCGCGGCGCGCCGGTCCTCGTTGAAGATTCGCCGACCTACTTGAACCTGTTCGGAACCATCGAGCGGGTCGTCGATCGCTTCGGCCGCGTCGTGACCAATTTTACCCGCATCAAGTCGGGCTCGCTGCTCCGCGCCCACGGCGGCTACCTGCTCTTCAGCTTGGAAGATGCGCTCACCGAGCCGGCGGTGTGGAAGGTCCTCAGGCGCACTCTGAGGAGCGGCATCATCGAGATGGAAACTTACGAGCCTTTCGCCCTCTTCTCCGCCTCCGGACTCAAGCCCGAGCCGGTGGAAATCAACGTCAAAATCATCGTCGTCGGCAGCCCGTTGCTTTACCATCTCCTCTACGCCTGGGATGAAGAGTTCCGCGGCATCTTCAAGGTGCGGGCGGATTTTCGCGACACCATGGAGCTGGAGCAGAATCACCTGCTCGTGTACGCCCAGTGGATCGCCAGCCTCTGCCGGGAAGAGAATCTCCCGCATTTCGATCGCAGCGCGGTCGAGCGGCTGGCGGAGTTCGGCGCGCGGCAGGCGGAAGATCGAGAAAAGGTATCCGCCGCCTATGCGGAAATTGCCGATCTCGTGCGCGAGGCCGGTTATTGGGCGCGCAAGGAAAACGGGCAGGTCGTCACGACCCGCCACGTTGAACGAGCATTGAAGGAGCGGGTGTTCCGCTCGAACCGAATCGAGGAGGAGATCCGAGAGCTGATCGGGAACGGAACTCTGCTGATCGACATCGACGGCGAAAAAGTCGGGCAGGTGAACGGGCTGTCGGTTCTCGACACCGGCGCGTATAGGTTCGGCCGGCCCACGCGAGTCACGGCCAGCGTCGCGATGGGACAGGCGGGCATCATCAATATCGAGCGCGAGTCGAAGCTAAGCGGAAGCATTCACGATAAAGGCGTGCTCATCCTCTCGGGTTACTTGCGCAACCGCTACGGGCAGGACAAGCCGCTGGCGCTCTCGGCGAGCCTTTGTTTCGAGCAGTCTTACAGCGGAGTGGAGGGCGACAGCGCCTCGTCGGCGGAGCTTTATATCCTTCTGTCCCGTCTTGCGAACGTTCCGCTGAGACAGGATATCGCCGTCACGGGATCGGTCAATCAGTGGGGAGAAGTGCAGGCGATCGGCGGCGTGAACGAAAAGATCGAGGGCTTCTACGATGTCTGCCACGTCAAAGGGCTTACAGGCAATCAAGGCGTCATGATCCCGGCGGCGAACGTGCGCAACTTGATCCTTCGCGCCGACGTGATCGAGGCGGTGGCGGAGCGCAAGTTCCATATTTATCCGGTACGGACGATCGACGAAGGCTTGGAGATCCTGACCGGAGCGGCCGCGGGAGACGTCAGAGAGAAAGGGACGATCAACGAAACCGTAAACGGCAGACTCGAAGCGTTGGCGCTCGGGCTCAAGAAGTTCGGCGGCGGCGAGCGCGCGAGCGAAAGCGATGGTTTGAAGGAGCAGTGATTTATGGAGAGTAAACGAGTCGAGACGTTCGGCGATTAGTAGGATATTTTTCACTGAATCGGACAAAATTTTTGAGAATTATTAGAGGGAGCTACCCATGACCACGAAAAAGGATACGTTGACCACGGCGAGCGGCAGTCCCGTCGCCGACAATCAGAATTCGCTGACCGCGGGACCGCGCGGGCCGCTCTTGGTGCAGGACTGGCAGCTTTTCGAAAAGCACGCGCATTTCAACCGCGAGCGGATTCCCGAGCGCGTCGTCCATGCCAAAGGCTCCGGCGCTTACGGTACGCTGACGATCACGAAGGACATCGCAAAGTACTCGAAGGCGAAGGTTTTCTCGCAGGTCGGGAAAAAGACCGAGTGCTTGCTGCGCTTCTCGACCGTTGCCGGCGAGCGCGGCGCGGCCGACGCGGAACGCGACGTGCGCGGCTTTGCGCTCAAATTCTACACCGAGGAGGGCAACTGGGATCTGGTCGGCAACAACACGCCGGTGTTCTTCGTGCGCGACCCTTACAAATTTCCGGACTTTATCCGCACGCAGAAGCGCGATCCCAAGACGAATCTCAGAAGCCCGACGGCGATGTGGGATTTCTGGTCGCTCTCGCCCGAGAGTCTCCATCAGGTGACGATTCTGTTCTCCGACCGCGGCATTCCCAAGAGCTACCGGCATCTCAACGGCTACGGCTCGCACACTTACAGCTTCATCAACGCGAAGAGCGAGCGGTTCTGGGTGAAATTCCACTTCAAGTGTATGCAGGGAATCGAGTGCCTTACCGATGCAGAGGCGGCGAAAATCGTCGGCGAGGATCGCGAGAGCCACCAGCGCGATCTTTTCGAAGCCATTGACCGCGGCGATTTCCCCAGGTGGCGCCTCTGCGTCCAAATCATGCCGGAAAAGGACGCCGGGAAGACGCCTTACAATCCGTTCGATCTGACCAAAGTCTGGCCGCACAAGGATTATCCGTTGATCGAGGTCGGCATCCTCGAGCTGAACCGGAATCCGGAGAACTATTTCGCCGAAATCGAGCAGGCGGCGTTCGAGCCCTCGAACGTCGTGCCGGGCATCGGCTTCTCGCCGGACAAGATGCTGCAGTTCAGGATTTTCGCCTACGCCGACGCCCATCGCTACCGGCTCGGCACGAACTACGCCGATCTGCCGGTCAACAAGGCGCGTTGTCCTGTCAACACGTATCACCGCGACGGCGCGATCCGCTTCGACGACAACGGCGGCGGCTCGGTGAATTACGAACCCAACAGTGTCGGCGGACCGAAGGAAAACCCGAGCCTCAAAGAACCGCCGCTGAAAATCTCGGGCGACGCCGACCGCTACGATCACCGCGCCGGCAACGACGACACCACGCAGGCGGGGAATCTCTTCCGCCTGATGAAGCCGGATCAGAAAAGGCAGTTGATCGAAAATCTCGTGAGCGCGCTGAAACCCGTGCCGCGCTATATCCAGGAGCGGCAATTGGCGCATTTCTACAAAGCCGATCCGGAGTACGGCAAGGGCGTGGCCAAGGCATTGGGGCTGACTCTGCCGGCTGCGGCGTAATGAGAATCTCAAAAAAAAGGAGATGCTAAAATGAACGAAGCCGTCAATGAAATATTCGCAAAGACGCTGGACAAAACTCACATCTGGCTTACGGACCTCATGCAGGAGCTGGACTGGACGGATGAGCACAAGGCGTATCTGGCGCTGCGCGCGGTGCTGCACACGCTGCGCGACCGCCTCACTATCGAAGAGGCGGCCGATCTGGCGGCGCAACTGCCCATGCTCGTCCGCGGTTTTTACTTCGAGGGATGGAATCCCGCCGGCAAGCCCGTCAAAGAACGCCACCAGGAGGGATTTCTCTTTCACGTGCAGACCTACTTCAAGTTCGACGACCGAGTCGATCCCGAAGCGGTCGTTCGCGCCGTGTTCAAATTGCTCAGGAAGCATGTCACCGCCGGCGAAGTCAACGACATTAAACAGATTCTGCCGGGAGAGTTGCGCGCGCTCTGGTCTTAGATCTTTACCCGCATCACGGAGGAGGCATGAAGAAACATCAAGCAACGTCTGGGATAAGAAGAATTCTCGCGCCGACCGATTTCTCGTCTTATTCCAAGCAGGCCGTCGATTACGCGGCGACTCTCGCCAGACAATCCGGCGCGCAAATGACTTTGATCCACGTGATCGAGTCGTTCCCCTACAGCGTGACGGACACGTTCAACATCGTCGATCATCGCCGCGCCCTGGAGAGAACCGCCGGCTCGCTCCTGGAAAATTGGCGCCGGGAGCTCGCGCGCAAAGATCTCCCGGTAAAAACTCATTTGACGAGCGGCGTGCCCTATGAAGAAATTCTCAAGCGAGCCCGGCGGGAAAAAGCCGACTTGATCGTCATGGGAACGCGCGGCCGCACGGGCGTGCCCCATTTCTTGCTCGGCAGCGTGGCGGAGAAAGTGGTGCGCCTCTCCGTCTGTCCGGTCCTGACGGTCCCGGGCGGCGCGGCCGGCCGCGCCGCGGGAAAGACCTCCGTCACGCTCATTTGACGGCGCCGATTCGGCTCGAAAAGGATAACCGCGAAGCCGGAGAAACTCCGTTAAACCCAAGTATCCTTCAAGCCTAGCCAATCGTAAGCGAGCGCGCCCACGACAATACCGGCGAGCAGACCGCGCCAGGTCTTGTGGTCGCCGAAGATCCGCTTGCCCCCGAGCGTTCGACCGCCGTCGATCGGAATCGCAAGCACGCTAAACCGGCGGCGTACCAAGACCGGGCTCATGTTCGCAAGATATTCCGGCAGAAAAAATAGAGGACTTGCAGTATGGAGAGCAAAGTGATTGACACGCCGCCGTCGTCACTTCCAGTAAAGAATCTCGGGCTCCTTGCGGGCCGTGCGAGGCGTCTCGCCGCTTGGCACTCCCACGATGATCGGGGCGATGGCGGTTAACGCCGCCGGGATTCCAAGCTCGGACTTTATTTCGGGCGTGTTCAGCGCCGGGACGGCGGAGCCGATAACGCAAGTGCCGAGTACCATAGAGCACGCGGCGAGCATCAGATTTTCCGCGGCGAGCCAGCAGTCCGCGACGACGAACGGCCCCATGGGCCGCGCGCAGATGACGATGAGCGTGCCGGCGTCGTAGAAGATGTTGAAATCCGGGCTGGCGAAGATATCGAGAGCGTGGCCTCCCCGGTCGAGGTGGGCGCGATGCACTTCCTCTAAGAAAAGCGGCTTTGCGCGGTCCGAGAGGCGCTTGAGCGCGTTCGGATCCTCGACGACGACAAACGCCCACGGCTCCTCATGCACCGCCGTGGGAGCGCGCACGGCGGCCGCGAGCAGGGCGTGAACGGTGTCGCGCTCGAGTCGCTCGGGAAGATAGGATCGCACGGAGCGCCGTTGGGAAATCGCATCCATCACGCTCATGCCCGTTGCGGGCCTAGCCATGTTTCTTGCCATCCCGCACCTCTTGAGTTGAATTGCCGGTCGGCTTCCGTCCGGTCACAATTTGTAACCGATCTTGCGCAGAAATTCTTTGCGCCACAAAATTCCCTCTGCGTCCTCGATGCCTTTGCTCTTTCCGCCGTCGATGACGCCGAGAATGCCGCGCCCCTGCGCCGTCTCGGCGACGACGACTTCGACCGGGTTGGCCGTGGCGCAGAAGATGCGACAGACTTCGGGGAGCATTTTGATTGCGTTCAGCACGTTAATCGGGAAAAAACCCGGCCCGAGGAAGAGGATGAAACTGTGGCCGGCCGACAGCGCGAGCGCGTTCCGTCGCGCCATTTCGATCATGGAATCGTCCGTTCCCGCCCAGCGAACGAGCATTTCGCCCGAGGACTCGCAGAAGGCGAGGCCGAATTTGATTCCGGGGACAGTCTGGACCAGCGCTTCGTGGATATCTTCGACGGTCTTGATGAAGTGGCTCTGGCCGAGAATGAAGTTGATGTCGTCGGGCTTCTCGATCTTGACCGTAAGAAGCTGCACATCGACCCTCTTCCAGCGTTTAAGAAGCGCCGCCAAGCCGGCTCGAAGCTACTTTGCGGCCGCCGCGCGGATGACCAGCACCGGATCTCCCGAATGGCGCACGACACGGCTCGTCACGCTGCCCAAGACAAGCCGGCCGAGGCCGGACCTGCCATGCGTGCACATGGCGATCACGCTGGCCGGCATTTTTTTTGCGAAGTCGATGATCTGATTGGCGCTCTGCCCTTCCAAAAAGATGGACGATACGCGCTTCAGCCCTGCTCCCGTCAACTGCGCCGCCTTCTCTTCGATATAATGCTTTGCCTCTTCTCTGGCTTGCTCGAAAATTTTTTCCAAATTCGGCGTGTAATAATCCTCAGCCGTGAATCCGGTGACCGGAATCGTATAGATCCTGAGCAACATAAGCTCCAAATCCATGCGCCTGGCCAGCTCGCATGCGTGAGGGAGCGCCTGCTCGGCGATCGGTGATCCATCGAGCGGCACCACAATCGTCTTCCATAGCGGCTCGCTCGGTTGGCCCTTTGGCGCGGCGCGCACCAGCAGCACCGGATTGGCCGACATTTGGATCACCTTTTCGGCCACACTGCCCAAAAGCCAACGCCCCAGGCCTGAGCGCCCGTGCGTCGCCATCACGATGAGAGTTCCCGGCTCGCCGGCGCTGCGCGAGATGATTACATCGGCGGGTTTTCCGAACTCTGTCGCACAGGTCACTTTCGACGTGTCCGGCAGAGAAGCGCGGGTCTGGCCGAGATATCGGAGCGCTTCCTCCTTCAGCGTGGACTCGACGATATCGACATATCGTCCATGGTTCGGATCGGCATAGGTCGCGATGATCTCCGGATCTACCGCGTGCACCAGCTCGATAGGCGTATCGAGCGATTTAGCGAGGAGACGGGCGTAGGGCAAAACCTGCTCGGCTACCTGTGATCCATCCAACGGCAAAAGAATTCTTGTGTACATTCTCTTTGCCTCCCTCCAGGTTTGATGTTCTACGCCCGCTCCCGCCGGATCACTCCACCTTCACCTTGACCTCTTTTTTCTTCGCTTCTTCGGTTTTGGGAAGGTGAAGCTCCAACACTCCGTTCTTAAAGCTGGCGCGCGCCTTTTCGGCGTGAATCTCCGACGGCAACTCGATGCTGCGGCTGAACGCGCCGTAAGAGCGCTCTGAACGGTAGAAGTTTTTCTCTTTGGTCTCCTCTTCGCGTTTTTTCTCCCCCTTGATCGTCAACATATGATCGGTGATGTTGACCTGGATGTCTTCTTTCGCCACTCCCGGAAGCTCCGTCTTGGCGACGATCTCGTCTTTCTCCTCGTAAAGATCTACTGCCGGGATAGAAAGACCGACAGCCTGCGACGGCCACCAGCGCTCGCCCAGGACGGGCCAGCGGTGTCCGAGAAAATCGTCGAACACCCGCTCCATGTCCCGCTCCCAGCGGGACATCTCGGAGAACGGGCGCCATGGGGCCACTTCCTTTTTGATTTCCTGTTTCGCCATAACCATTCCTCCTTTCTTGAGCGTTTTTGATTATTGGCAACGCTCGCCTACCCTTTACTGTTTTGGGGGAGCAAAATGCATGCCTCGGATCGCGGTCGGCAAAATCACGCATATTCGGCGCATAAAAGAACCGAATACTCCGCGGCTTTGCAGCCTTGCGATTTCAGGGCCGGCTATTTTTTCTTTCGTGCGAAACATGAATAGCATTTTGGCCTTTGGTAATCGGAATCACGCCTATCGTTCGCCGCTGTTCCTTGGCATGCAATCTGCGGCTTCATAAGGCACGGGTTGCTTCGGCTTGGAGACGCCAAGCGAGGCAATCCCTGGCGGCAGGAGAAGGGCCTACGTTATGATCGAGATCAAGACACTTACGGCATCCTTAAAGAGAGGCGCGGAGCGGGAGCGCGAGAGAGGAGAAGCATGAGAAATTTTTCGGCAGGGTTCTGGAGACTCGCGGATCCGAAGATCTCGCTGGCCTCCTTCGCCGGGCTGTTTCTCGGCGCGTGCGTTGCGGCGCGGGAAGGAGGGCTCTCGTGGGGATGGCTGTGGCTCAGCGTCTTCGGAATTTTCTGTATCGAGGTCGCCAAGAACGCCTCGGGCGAGATTGTCGATTTTGAATCCGGCACGGACCGCGCCGTTCTCCCTGAAGATCGCAGTCCATTCTCCGGCGGCAAGCGGGTGCTCGTCGATGCGCTTCTCACCCGCGGTCAGACTATCGCAATTTCAACGTCGGCCTACACGGCCGGCATCGTCATCGGTTTGATCATTGCGGCTTATCGCGAGCCCCAGGTTCTTTGGCTTGGGCTTGCCGGCGTCGGCCTCGCCTTTTTCTACCATGCGCCGCCGCTCAAGCTTTCATACCGCGGCCTGGGAGAGCTCGCAGTCGGACTCGCATACGGCCCGCTGATCACAGCCGGCACGTACCTTGTGCAACGGCGGACAATAACGCCGGAAGTCATTTTCGTCTCGGTTGTGCTCGGGCTTTTGATCGCCGCCTTCCTTTGGATCAACGAGTTTCCCGACTACCGGGCGGACCTGCAATCGGGAAGACGGAATCTGGTGGTGCAGTTGGGTCGTCCCAAGGCGGCTCGATGGTTTGTCGGCATGATCGCGATCGCCGCGCTGTTCCTGCTGCTCCTGCCGGTCTTCGGAGTCCCGCTCGGAGTTTGGTTCGGCGCGCTTTTCGTAATACCCGCGGCGGCGGCTTGTGCGATCCTGCTGCGCCATGCAGAAGCGCCCCGGCGCGTGATTCCCGCCCAGGCGATGACGCTACTGGCGTTCGTGCTCTACGCCCTGGGCGCCGGGATCGGAATGATGCTGATGTGACGAGACGGGAGTGGCAGGAAGCTATGGCATTGCCGAACCGGGTGTTCAAGTTTCTTCCGCAATTGTCAGTGATCGCCACCCACCCGAAGGCCACGAATTCCGTCTAACAGCACCCTCGTAGCCCTACAATCGTCTTCGTTGTATTCAAGAATCCGTTGACGAACCGCCTTATCGCCGGTATCCATCCAACGGTGATACCATTCTATCGAATCCGCACCTGAGGGGCTTGGATCTCTCCACTTGAAACCAAGGTGCGAGGCAAGTGTCTTGATTGAATGGTCGTGAGTAGGCCAGACAGTCGAGGGCTGTACCACATCGTAGAAGAGATCCACGGCAGTCGTTTTTTCAAAGATCGCTTCGACATCATTTTCGCTGGCGACCATCGGATAACGCTTTTGAAGCTTCCGCCACCATGTGCGTTCATATTTCGAATAATAGTAGATTACACACGGCGCCCTGGACCGGATATATTCGAAGGCTTTTGCGAAGGCTTCCCTCTCTTGTTCCTCAGTTGGCGTCTCGGCGAGAAATGGAATGTACTTTTCGGATTTGAGGTCTCCGTCACGCCTCTCTAGGAAACCATGCAAGTAGCAAATATCTCGGCGCATCGGATCTGCTTCGATGTCAAAGAAGAGTTCTGTTTTCGCGTCTGGTAGCTCCAGGCGTTTCCGTAGGTACGGTTGCGAATTAGCCCCCTTCTGTAGTTGAGCCCGCTCTTGAAAGCGTGCGAGGGTATCAGGCCCTACCCCGGATATAATGGTCTTACTCCCACGGGCCACTGAATTGATATCTAGCTGCGCGAGTTCTGAGACGGTCCGCAGGTGCGGCAACATTGCATCTCGTCTAGCTCTTCCAAGCTCAGGTATAAGACTAAGATCGTCTGTGCGTTGCAGCTCATCGGTACATGAGGTTCGCCAGTGACATAACTTACAAACACTCGCCAGTGCTGGGCGCGTTTGCGCCTGCTGCGCCACGATGCGACGCCCCTCACCGAGTATATTCAGGTAGAAATCCCAGAGACTTTGGGAATTACGAGGACCCTGTGGGGCATCGAGGTTGTAGACTATCTCGTCTCCGTGGATGTCCCAGACAAAAGGATATCTACCACCTGAGATTCCCTTTCTCTCAAGAATGTCTGTATAGAGTGCGAGCTGCACGGCGTAATGTCTCTTGGGCTTTCTCTCGTCGGCGTCACCAACAGTCTCCTCGCCCGCCCCACTTTTGATATCGCCTGCTACGTATCCATTACTCTGTTTCCGGAGCAGATCAGGCTCGCCCAGAAGATCTCCAGCCCTAATTCGCCCCCCGTAAATCAACGTATCGCCCTGCTCTATGGCGTTATCTGTTCGACGTTCTCGTTCCTCAAGAGAAAGATTACTGAGATTCGTGAAAGGAATCCCAAGAGATGCTATGACTTCCGCCTCGAATGCAGTGCCTCGTTCCCACAACAATTGAACGAACTTGCTGACAGGATCGCGCATGGCGGGATCAGCAAAAAGGTCTTGATAAATACGATGGGGACACTCAACGAGGTTGTAGAGAAGCGAGCCGGTAATCATCTCATACGATCTTTAGGGGTTTTGGGAATAAATTTTCATAACTCAACAATATGTCAATAAGGCATGCTCGACCCCAGCTTGCCATCGAGCGCAAAGGCGAGCCGCACCGGGTGTCGCTGGAGGTGATGATTCGCGGGGCGTGCGACCGGACGCGGCTGCTCGACCTGGTAGAAAATTTCACGCTGTTCTAGGAGCACAAGGCCGGGCTGGTGAAAATCATCGGGCAGAACCACCTGTTCCTCGGCGTGAACAACGTCATTACCGCGATGCTCCAGGCACGCGGAAGCCGTTTCTACAGCGCGCCCTCGATGCCTTCTGAGACGTCCGCAGTCTGAATCACGGTCTTGGTGTCTAAGGCCGCATTCACCACCTCCGCGTCGATCACCGTTTTGCCAGCCTGTGCTGCGTTGTATACCATTTGGGCCGCGCTGGAGAGCATCAATCGAGGATGCAGCATTTGCTTGCTCTTGAGCAGGGCCTCGATTCCATCATCTGTAAACGGTTTGATCGACCCCTTCTCTGCCGCGTCGATGCGGTAGTAGTCAAGGTGGGCGATGATGATTTCCCGCGCCTGATCCTTGCTCGGCAGCGGTAACTCGACAGAATTTGGCGAGGTCGGATCAAGCCGCGCAATCGCTGTCAGGCCGGCGTCGCCCCATGCGGAGGACAGTCCCACCGAGGCTTGCTGGTGCGTTGTCAGAACACACGAAAAAAAACTGTGTTCGGTATTGGAGTAACCAGGACGAACGGTGCAAAGTGCAAATTCTTTCGCAAATTCGATCCGCGCCCTGCGGGCCATCTGGTCAACCAGGTTTTCGATGTCGTCAATGAACAGGTATCCACCTGCAAAACCCGCTGCCCTTAAATAATCGACCACGTCGTTGAATAGCAGTGAGCGCGAGTAATCTAGGATACGCGTGTCGTGCGGAATATAAAACGGCTCCAGATTGCCGTCCTTGCGGAACGACCGCAGGTGTTGTTCAAACTCGCCACGGGCCAGTGCCTTCGCTGGCGCAGCCTGCACGCCAGCGGTTATGAGGTCCTGAGTCACAGCCCCATCCAGCTTCGCCACGTCCACACCCTTTGTCGTCAGGATGGCATCTTTCAGCAGATTTTCGCCGTCTTGCGATCCATCCTCATTCGTCATAACCGCGTTCGCTTGCTCCTTCGTCAGGTGCTTCAATCGCAACGCTGCGCGCGAGGCATCAAGCACTCCATTCCGGCAGATATCCACCAGAGCCGAAAGCGCAAGCTGCTCCATGTAGCGACGGTCCACCTGCGACGGGAATGCGATATACACCACGACCGCGTTGAATTGGTCTTTGAACTCAGTCGCTCCCCAATCTTTGTTGATCCGCTGTCTGAAATATCGCAGCAGCGCCGTTTTTCCCATCCCGCGACCGCTCTGCTGGTCGCCTTTGGACCACAGGTAAGCTAACCGGACCCGGTTGGTGAAATCGTCCGGACGAATCAGGAGGTTCTCGAACTTTTCGATTTCGGCTTTCACCGGGGACGTGGCGTAAATGCTCCCGTTCTTGCGCGAGTCGCTGCTATACGGATTCACCACCGCCTCGTTCGGGAACGGCAGTTCCTTCATACCAAGGGGCGTATATTTCGATGGTATCGGCGTTTTGCTCGGTCGTGGTATCTGCATTATGTCCTCCTAATCAGATTGTGGATTTGACCCGTGGCTTTGGTTCGCACTAAAGGTTTGCGGCGCGCAGAAATTCCTTCATACCTTAGACCCGGACTCAATGGAGGCGGGGTTTGGTCGAGCAAGCTGTTCACGCCCTCGTCGAAAGCGGCTTCGGGAATTCTCAAGTGTTCGCACACGTAATCCCGCACGTCCGGCAGATCGTAGTAGCCAGCCTCCGACTTCAAATTCGCGAACGCTTCGTCAATTCCAGTCAGGAGCGTGCCTAGCGTCTCCCGGTCGTTCATGTCAGGTTCGCAAAGCTGAATCTTGTAGGTTGAGAATGGCGAGAGCGGGATGTCCAGTTCCCGATACCAACGCCGGGGCGGATCTCTCAATACGCAGGGTGAATAGCTTCTGGCAAAATCGCACCCGTCGGCGGTCGCTCGCATGATATTGAGCAGGCGCAGGCTGACCAGCCGGTCGCACAGGGCGCGGAACAGCGGCACGCTGTAAACATACTCGGTGAAAATCTCGTTGATAACAGACTGGTTGATCGCGTCTTCCGTCTGCTTCGGCGTCAGCGGTCCGTGCGCTTTGATTTGGGCCGCCTTCTCAGCCGCCTTCTCGCCAAATGTGGGCTTCAGCAATCGTTCGATGTAGTCGGGCTTGCTCAACTGCTCGACTTCGATGGTGCAACGCCACACACTGCCCGACTCAATGTGCCGCTGCACAACAGCCCGTAGATTGTCGTAGGTCGCGAGGTGCGCGTAGTTCATCGCGCGCCGTAGTTCCGCGAATCGGCGATCATTCAACAGCCCGAGCGTTTCCTTGCCCGATTCGGTCAGTTCATAGACGCCTTTTTCCACGCGGGCGAATTGGAAGTGAACGAGTTCTTGGCAAACTTTTTCCCCAACGGTGGAGAAGCTCCCTTTGGGTTCGGGCAGCATCAGCCGCAAAGCCCGGTCGCTCGCGTATTTCAAAACGCCACGGGCAATGGCCTGCAGTTGCTCGTCGCGGTTCGTCGCGGGGTTTGCAAGAACGCGCAGGCCGATGTAGTGGTAGCCCACATCAGAAATGTTGTAGCTCGAAATTTTCATCCAGCCGCTTTCTGCAGTCTAATAGCTCCGAGAACGGCGCTGCAATCACCGTTTACCTGGCGGAGTTCACGGCTCATTTCATACGACTCGGCATCAAGTGTCGCGCGCAAATTGATCACTTGGTCCGAAACGTAGCCACACCTCGCTGACAACCACGTATCACTGAGACCAAGCCCCAACCGATTGAGTCCAGCGCAGGCATCCTCCCACTGCCCCATAGCCTTTTCGGGCAACACCAAACCGCGCGCGATTTCGGATTCAATTCTTTGGAGGCTGTCCGCCAGAACTGGCATGGGACGCAAGCCCGGAGCGACCGGGTGGATGCCAAGCCCAAGACACGCTGCCAGTGTGGCCTCTTCAAACGCGCAACTCGAAACGAAAACCGGCAAAACTTCGCTCAGCAGCACTTTCGGATTGTGGGTGAGGTAATCGAGAATCTTCGCGAAAAAGATGATGACATCATTCTTGCCGGGCGGGCAGCCGGGCTTATTCTTCAGCTCCGCAATTACCAGCACGTCCGGATGACGGGCCACCACGTCAATTTCGTGGCGGACACCTGAGGCCGTGGCCAGCTCACTCCCCAGGCCCAACTCCCACTCCTGCGAAACCTGCCACCCATTGAGTGCGGTCACGGAGGAACGCCGAAAGTGCAATTCAAACCCTTGGTCGGGTAAAGCTTCGCGTGGCAAGTGTTGCCAGTCTGACTCGACAAACTTGTAGCAATGGCGAAGGAATTGCAGCCCCTCGACCATCGTGATTGCCTCATATCGAAGCGCCACGCAAAAATGCTATCAGCCTTAAATCTTGAAAGCCAGAGAGATCTGTTGTCGGGATGAATAGAAGGACAAGAAAGAACACCTACCTCGAAGTGCTAAAGGCCGCCATCCGCGCCCAACTGGAAAAGCCGATTCGCCTGGACAAAACCCGCGCCGACTTTGCGGACAAGTTTGAGAAATTCTGGGGTTAGGTCTTGCAATCACACATTTCACCAAACCCTCTCTAAGGCGTTAGACTGCGCAAGCCCCCGACGGTCTGTTCAAGCCATGCCAAGGAGCGGACACAGAGCGTGACATCAACCCTGCACGCGAATTCTGGCGTCGGCGATGAGGCAGCCTTTGCCGGGAGGCAAAGCAAAGACCGGATTCAAATCCAGCTCGCCGATCTGGGGCACCTCTTCGACCAGACGTGAAACGCGCAGCAGCACTTCCTCGATCGCGGCCACGTCGCCCGGCGGATGGCCGCGGTAACCTTCGAGCAGACGGTAGCCGCGGATCTCCCGCACCATTTCGGCCGCGTCGCGGTCGGTGAGCGGCGTGATGCGAAAACGCACGTCGCCCAGAATCTCGACGTGGATGCCGCCGAGGCCGAATGCGATCAGAGGACCGAAGAGCGGGTCGGCGGTGACGCCGACCATGACTTCCACACCGGACGGAATCATCGGCTGCACTAAAACGCCGTCCATCGCATCGAGCACGCCCTCTCGAGCGAGGCGATCGCGAATTTCCTCGAAGGCGCGCCGCACGGAATCTCCGTCGGAGAGATTCAGCCGCACTGCGCCGATCTCCGTCTTGTGAACGATCGACTGCGAAGATAATTTTACCGCGACCGGAAAACCGATCGCGCGGGCGAGCCCGGCGGCGTCATCCGCCGTGCGCGCCGTTCCGCCCGGCGGCAGAGGCAATCCCATCGCCTGAAGAACCGCGCGCGTCTCTTCCGCCGAGAGCCATCCCGCGCCGCGCTGTTTGAGCGCGTTGGCGCAGATCGCGCGCGCTTTCGCGGGATCGATGTTATCGAAATCCGGAATCACTCCGGGCGGCCGCGCGCGCCACTCGGCATACGCCGTTATCTTGCCGAGCGCGCGTCCGGCGGACTCGGGAAAGGCGTAGACGGGAACGACCGCGCCGTCCGATAGGATCAGATGCGTCGCGCCTTCCACCGCCATGATACAGGCGAGCACCGGCTTTGCGCTCTCTCCTGCCGCCCGCGCGGCGGCGACGCCTTCGCCGATGGCGCGCGTCACGTCGTCCACCGTCGTCACGCCGATGGGAATGAAAATGACGACGAGAGCATCCACTTCGCTTGCGGCGGAAATCGTCTCGACGGCGCGGCGGAACTGATCGGGAATCGCGGAAGCGATCATGTCCACGGGATTCGTAAGACTTGCAGCCGCGGGAAGAAAAGCCGCGAGACGAGATTGAGTGGCGGCGGAGAGCTGCGGCACGGCTAAACCGCCGGCTTCGCACGCGTCCGCGCAGAGGATTCCCGGACCGCCCGCGTTCGTGACGATGGCGACGCGGCGCCCGCGCGGCAAAGGTTGGCTCCCGAGCGCCGCCGCCAGATCGAACATCTCGTCCAGCGTCTCGGCGCGGATCACGCCCGCCTGGCGAAAAAGGGCGTCGACGGCGACGTCGCTCGCGGCCAGCGCCGCCGTGTGCGAGCCCGCCGCGCGCGTTCCCGATCCGGTCCGCCCGGCCTTCATGGCCACGATCGGCTTGCTCCGGCCGACGCGGCGCGCGATGCGCGCAAAGCGGCGCGGGTTGCCGAACGATTCGAGGTAGAGAAGGATGACGCGCGTGCGGGCGTCTTCCTCCCAGAATTGCAGCAGGTCGTTGCTCGATACGTCCGCCTTATTGCCGACGCTGATGAAAGTGGAGACGCCGAGCCGGCGCGCGCGCGCAAGCGAGAGAATCGCGATGCCGAGCGCGCCGCTCTGGGAGGACATCGCGACGCCGCCCGGCGGCGGAAAAAACGGCGAGAACGAAGCGTTGAGACGCACCGCGGGATCCGTGTTGATGAGGCCCAGGCAGTTCGGTCCCACCATCCGCATTCCGTAGCTGCGCACCTTTTCCACGAGCGTTTGTTGCAGCGCGCGTCCTTCGGCCCCGGTCTCGGCAAACCCGGCCGTGATCGCGACGAGCGCCTTGACCCCGCGCGCCGCGCACTCGTCCACGACGCCGAGCACGCCGTCCCGGGGCACGGCGATGATCGCCAAATCGACGGGACCGGGGACATCCCCGATGGAAGCATACGCCGGAAGCGAGCCGATGGTGGAGGCGCGCGGATTGACCGGATAGACGGGACCGCGAAAGCGATTCGCCGCCAGGGCTTCGGCGATACAATAGCCGATGCTGGCCGGATCGCGCGACGCGCCGACGACCGCAACGGAGCGCGGATAGAAAAACGGACGCAACGAAGCCGCCGTGGATATCCGGTCCCGTAATTCCGTTTGCGTCACGCTCGCTTCCGTCGGCGCAACCGACAGATCGACTCCGATATAGCCGTCTTCCGGCTTTTCGCGGATTTCGAATCCGGAACTGCGAAACACTTCCATCATCTGCCGGTTTTCCGCGGACGTAACCGCCCACAAACGGAGGAAGCCGTTGCGAACGGCGTGAAGCGCGAGCCGCTCGAGGAGCAGCGTGCCCACGCCCTTGCCCTGATCGGCGTCGTCCACCGCCAAGCCCACCTCCGCGCTCGTCGCGTCACGCGCCACGTACGAGCCGGCCGCGATAATGCGCGGACTGTCGCCGCCGCTGCGTGTCACGACCAGCGTGAGTCTGAGACTCGGATCGGAATCGTCGCAAAAGGAGTCGATCAGTTCTTCGGGCGGAACCGCAACGGAAAAAAAACGCCGCCGCCGCGATTCGCTCGACAGCCTCGCGAAAAACGATCGCATGGCCTGATGGTCGTCTGGCCGTGCAGGGCGAATCGTGGCCGTCGTCCCGTCACGGAGAATGAGCCGTGCGGTTTCCGCCGATTCCCGATACGGCGGAGGGATATAAAGGGGACGCACTTGTGTCATGGGTATTCTCTTTGTCCCCGTGAACACTCGGTTGCCTAAATAACCGGGTCTCCCGGGCCGCCGCGGCGTCGATAGATAGCGTAATAAACAAGCGCTACCATGACGCTCCCGCCCACGATATTTCCTAACGTTACCGGAACCAGGTTGTGGACAAATCCTCCCCAGTTCAGCTCGGCGATATTCTTCATGCCGGCGGCCGGCGCGCGATCGCGCAGCAAGACACCCAGGGGGATGAAATACATATTGGCAACGCTGTGTTCGAATCCGGCGGCGACAAACGCGGAGATGGGAAAGATAATGGCGAATATCTTATCGGCGACATTTCGTCCCGCGAGAGCGAGCCACACCGCAAGGCAGACCAGAATATTGCATAGGATTCCTTTGAAAAATGCTTCCCAAAAAGGCAGCGCCGCTTTGTCGGCGGCGATTTTCACGGCGTTTGCTCCCACGCTGCCGCCGTTCATTTGCCAATGATTCGACAGCACGACGAGACAGGCCAGGCCCAATGCGCCGACCAGGTTGGCCAGGTAAACTGTGGCCCAATTGCACAAAAGCTCCGCCGAAGAAATTTTTCCGCTTGCCCACGCCATAACCAGGAGATTGTTGCCCGTGAATAACTCGGCCCCGGCAACGA
>JBGPTS010000017.1:0-31724 GCA_041490745.1 Binatia bacterium
CCAAATCGGCCAGACGCCGTATTCTCCGAGCCGGCCCGATGGGTCGAGGCGCTTGAGCGACTTGTCCAGCACCGCGCCGAGTTTTTCGATCGAATCGTCTTTTTGCATTTTCCCGCCGGCCTTATTTCTACCAAAAGAAGGGCGGAGACTCTATAGGCGAATTCCCCCTTGGCGAACGCCGCTACCCGCTCTCCAGATCGTGCTCGTGTCTCGTGTTCGTGCTCGTGGGGAGGGGGCCGAGCACGAGAGACGAGCACGAGCCACGAAGCGATGCGCGGGCTCTTCGAACGGCCGGCGGATTTTTCGAGGCCGAAAGGCGCGAGGCGGAGGGTCGCGGACGTCCGGTTAGAAAGGATCGACTCATCGCCATGGCTATCGGCCGTGGTTCGACAAAGCTCACCACTTCTGAGCCTGTCGAAGAGCGACCCGGAGAATTGCGCCCTGAAGACTCGCGATCGAGGAAATTTCGCCGAGCGAAAAATTTTTCTTGACAAAATTTTTAAAAAGTCTCATAAGAACCTTTACACAACAACATATGGGGGTAAACTGGACCTGAGGCCCACAAGACCTTGGAATGGACCCCGGGGAAGGGAGAATCGGGCAATGGCAAAAGCGGCACCGCAACAAACAGAGGATAGAGTCGCCAAGACCGGCAAAGTCGGGACCGGCCTCAAGCTCGAGCGCTATTTCACGCGCCCGGGAGTCGATCCTTACGACGAGATCGAATGGGAGTCCCGAACGGCGAGCATCGTCAATGAAAGAGGCAAGGTCGTTTTCGAGCAAGCCAACGTCGAGATCCCCAAGTTCTGGTCCTATATGGCCACCAACGTGGTGGTGTCAAAATATTTTCGCGGCCCGCTCGGCAGCCCGCAGCGCGAACGCAGCGTCAAACAGCTCATCGGCCGCGTTGTCAATACCGTCACCGCGTGGGGCAAGGCCGACGGCTACTTTGCTGGCGACGACGACGGCAAGATATTCGCCGACGAGCTGACGCACATCCTCGTCCATCAAAAAGCCTGCTTCAACAGCCCGGTCTGGTTTAACTGCGGCATCGAGGAAAAACCGCAGTGCTCCGCCTGCTTCATTCTTTCGGTCGAAGACACGATGGAGTCGATTCTCGACTGGTATCGCAAGGAAGGGATCATTTTCAAAGGCGGTTCGGGCTCGGGGGTCAACCTGTCCCGAATCCGTTCGGCAAAAGAACAACTGGCGGGCGGCGGCACCGCTTCCGGCCCGGTGTCCTTCATGAAAGCTGCGGACGCCTCGGCCGGCGTGATTAAATCCGGCGGCAAGACGCGCCGCGCGGCCAAGATGGTGATCCTCAACGTCGATCACCCCGACATCGAAGAGTTCATCAAGTGCAAAGTGGAGGAGGAGAAAAAAGCCTGGGCGCTGATCGAGGCCGGCTACGATTCGAGTCTCGATGGTCCGGCCTACGGCAGCGTCTTTTTCCAGAACGCCAACAACTCGGTGCGCGTCACGGACGAATTCATGCAAGCGGTGCTCGAAGACCGCGAGTGGAAAACGCACTACGTCAAGGACGGCGCGGTATGCGAGACCTACAAGGCGCGCGATCTCTTGCGTATGATCGCCGAAGGGACTTATCTCTGCGGCGATCCGGGAATGCAGTACGATACCACGATCAATGACTGGCACACTTGCGCCAACACCGGGCGGATCAACGCCTCCAACCCGTGCTCGGAATACATGCATCTGGATAATTCGGCCTGCAACCTGGCGTCGCTCAATCTGCTCAAGTTTCTCCGCGACGACGGCGTCTTCGACGTCGAATCGTTCCGCCGGACGGTGGACATTATCATCCTGGCGCAGGATATCCTGGTGGACAACGCCTCGTATCCGACGCCGGAGATCGGCGCCAACGCGCATGCTTTCCGCGAGCTCGGCATGGGCTACGCCAATCTCGGCGCGCTCCTCATGTCTCTGGGCTTGCCTTACGACTCCGACGCCGGACGCGCCTACGCCGCGGCGATCACGGCTTTGATGTCGGGCGAAGGCTACTTGCAGTCCGCCCGCATTGCCAAGGGGCTGGAGCCGTTCCCGGGTTATCCGGCGAACCGCCAGCCGATGCTCCGCGTGCTCGGAAAACACCGCTCTCACGCCTACAAAATCTCGTCGTCGCACGTGCCGCTCGATCTTCTGTCCGCGGCGCGCGAGGTCTGGGACCAGACCTGCAAAGAGGGCGAAGCCTATGGAGTAAAAAATTCCCAAATCTCCGTGCTCGCGCCCACCGGCACGATCGCCTTCATGATGGATTGCGACACCACCGGCGTCGAGCCGGACATCGCTCTGGTGAAATACAAAAAGTGCGTCGGCGGCGGCTATCTCAAGATCGTCAACCACACGGTGCCGCGCGCGCTCAAGCGACTCGGCTACGACGTCAAGCAGATCCAGGACATCATGGAATATATCGAGGAGCACGAGACCATCGAAGGCGCGCCACACATAAAGGACGAAGACCTGCCGGTGTTCGACTGTGCCTTCAAGCCGAAGAACGGCAGCCGCACGATCCATTATATGGGCCACTTGAAAATGATGGGCGCCGTGCAGCCTTTTATCTCGGGCGCGATCTCCAAGACCATCAACATGCCGACCGACGTGACCGTGGATGAAATCATCCAGGCCTACATCGAGGGCTGGAGGCTCGGCGTCAAGGCGGTCGCGATTTATCGCGACGGCTCGAAGCGGACGCAGCCGCTCAATACTTCTAAGGAAGAGAAGGTCGGCAAAATTGAGAGCAAGGAAGCGCGTCCGCTCCGGCGCAAGCTCTCCGACGAGCGCAGGTCGGTCACGCACAAGTTCGACATCGCCGGCCACGAAGGCTACATCATCGCCGGCATGTACGAAGACGGCCAGCCGGGCGAGATCTTCATCACCATGTCCAAAGAAGGCTCGACGATCTCCGGCCTGATGGATTCCTTCGCCACCGCGATCTCCATAGCGCTGCAGTACGGCGTACCGCTAAGGAGTTTGGTCGACAAGTTCACTCACATGCGCTTCGAGCCGTCGGGATTTACCAAGAACCCCAACATTCCGATCGCCAAGTCGATCATGGACTATATCTTCCGCTGGCTCGCGACCAAGTTTCTCGACGGTGACGCGCAGCAAGAGGTCGGCGTGGTCAAAGAGAGCGGCGCGGGGGAGAGCGCGGGCGACAACAAAGGGGCCCAGGTTGCCGCCGCGGCGCCGCGCGGCGCCGCGGCGGTAGCGTCGATCAGCAGCGTCACCAGCCTCTACCAGCAGGACGCGCCGCCTTGTCCGGACTGCGGGGCGATCATGATTCGAAGCGGCGCCTGCTACAAGTGCATGAACTGCGGCGCGGTGAGCGGCTGCTCGTGATGCGGCGCTTTTAGCGCGATTGCGAACCGGGTGGAATGGGCGAGGTAAAATCTTTTTGCGCGAGAGCGTTCGTTGCCGCAAAGCTCTGCGGTTATTGCGGCCGCCGGCTTTCTGTTTTTGGCGGCAGGTTCGACTCTAAAGTCCGGGATTATCTGGTGCCGCTTTCCAAAGGCGGCCAAGATGTCCCGGAAAATATCGCGGCAAGCTGCAAAGATTGCCAGTACCTCAAAGGCGACTACGTTAACTACGCGCTGCTTCCGCTCGCCTCCAACCGGCCGCGGCTGTTAGCCGACATCAGGCGATACGTGACCGAGATCAGACAGCTCGTCGGCGCCCGCAGCTCGATCATGGATGTTCCGGGGTCGAGGCGGTAGGGAGATTGTTGAGGTGAGTTGAAGGTTCGGAATACGGTCGGTTTAAATATCGGAAAAGGTGGGGACCCAGGCAAGATCGGGTCCCCACCGCTTTTCGTGAGAGGAAGGTTGTAACGTGAAAACGTATTTAGGTAGGGGAGAGAAAGTAGAGAAAGAAATGAGCGACGAAGGCCCTCCTGACGATAAAGCCATCATCATTGGCCTGCAACACGGCGACCGCAGGTCAGCGAATCATTTGGTTCTCAAATATTATAAGCAACTCCTGTTATTTCTTGAGCATCGCATGAAAGCGCCGCGGGACATAGCTGAAGAACTAGTGGACGATGTGTTCGCCAAAATATTCTACAATCCCGCACTTATCCGCCCGGGAACAGAAAGGCTGGGTCCATTTCTTTATGTGGTTTGCAGGAACGCCGCGATAGACTGGCACCGAAAAAGAAAAAAAGAGGAAGAAATGGAACAGGATTTTACCCAGGTCGTTATGGACTTGTTGAAGAGGGGGGAAATAAGCAGTCCTTGGATGGAATCGCCGACAGTGTTTCCTGAGCGCCACATTGTACTCCTGAGACAGAGCTTGAGCGGATTGGATCGAAACAGCAGGTTAGTACTGAAGTTGTGGGCTGAGGGGGTTCCGGATCGGCAGGTGGCAGGGACACTGCAAGAGAATGAAGGAACAATCCGACAGCGCCGGAAGAGGGCCTTGGAGGGGGTACGCGAGCGCTATCTAAGTCAACTAGACCATGAGCCCGCGGAAATTCAGGCCAAGATCAGAAAGAAGCTTAAGTTAGATTGAGAGGACTTGCTTGACCATGATGCCAGCTTTAGATAAAACGCCAAACATGGAACCACGCGATCTCGACCCGAAGAAAGGGCGAGCCTCCCGGATACTGCTGGAAATTTTGAAGAGCCATTTGTCGTTTTTAGCACGACGTGGAGAGTTGGAGTCTGATATCGACGATGAGACTATGGAGTATTACCGTGCACTGGGGGAGAAAACCGAAATTCCGCCTGAGGTGACCGAAAGATTTCTGCGAACAGCCCGTCGTGCGGTGCTGGAGCGTTGTCTTGCTGCCGTAGCCCGCAACATGCCTAAAGCTTTTTATACTTTTGGCCATTTACTGAGAGAGATTAGAGGCGCTGCGGAGGTTGGTGTTAACGAAATTGCGGACGTGTTGGGAAAAGACACTTCATACGTCAATGAGATCGAGTCCGGTGAAGTGAATCCCTTGAATATTGATCCCGTAGTAATAAGCGAAATGGCAATCCTGTATACACTGCCCTTTTCAGTGATCGAAAAAAGTATACGTGTGGACGCAACGCAGCGAGCGGTGGGAGAATCAGTTGGATCAGGTCTTCCAAGAGTCGCTAAGGGGAGTACTAACAAGAGAACGGCCGTTGAAACTGCCCATGAAGACCTCGCTTATTATCTCTCGAAAGATACGGAGAAGGTGCAGGTCCCGAGCGGCTTTTTGGAGGCTATCCAGGTCGAACTTCGGAAAAAGGGGAGAGGCGACCTTCTGACAAAAATCTAGCGGATAAGATTGTGCTTCATGAGAGAAATCATAAGTACTTCGACACTGACGTCAAACAAGACCGCTAGTTTCGCACAATTTCTTTCATATCGATACTTCTTCTTTAACAACAGCATCGGCACCAATAATTCTCCTGCGAACTCGTTTGCCTCTTGTTCGAATAAATCGTTCCTGGAATGAAGGTTTGTTTCTGGTGGGTGGTCGATGTCCACACCGCCGAAACTTTGGGACTTTAAATAATCGTGATCTAGCGCGTAGTGACCCAGCTCATGGGCCAGGGAAAATCGCTGGTGCAGTCGCGGCTTATTGACGTTTACGGCAATTACTCGAACCTTTTTGAGCATCAATCCGCTTAATCCGTCAGGTCCCCAAGGCCGATACTCGATTCGAAGTCCCTCGCCTCTAATTATTTCTTCCACGGGCGTACCGGGCGCGTCGACTTTGTATTGCCTTAGGTATTTCCTGGCCATTTCTCGAACGAATCCGACTCTCTTTTTGTCTGGGTCCATAACTGGGTTCTCTATTTGTAACGCAAGTTCGTATTATATGTGAAGGGTCCAAAAAGCAGATATTTTGCTGAAAGGAGGATAGTTAAAATGGAAGCGCAAGCAGTGGCTCCTCAAGCGGGAAAGAAATTTTTCCTGTGGATCGACGGTGTCGAATACACCATCCACCAGGAATCTCTGACCGGTGCGGAGATTAAACAACTTGGGGGCATTCCTTTGGATATCCCACTCGTCCAGGAAATGGAGGACGGGACTGAGGCACCCATAGGAGACAACGTCGATGTTACCTTCGAGGGACCAGGGCGACGGTTTATGCGGTCCCCAAGATTCAAAAGAGGATAGGTCATGGAACGGCTGTCAGCAGAGATTGAGCTAGTTAAGAGGAAATATCCTACACTGCAATCCGGGGAAGGCAACCAATGGTTAATGATTGCAGAATACCCATTGCCTCAAGGGTGGAATCAGGAAAAAACGCGCGTACTCTTTATTGTACCTCCAGAGTATCCGCATCGTCCTCCCGACAACTTTTATGTGGACATTGGATTGCGTATCGCCGCAACTAGCCAGATGCCTTCCAATTACAGCGAAGGGCAAAGTCCCATCGGCGGTCAGTGGGGAACGTTTTCCTTTCATGCTGAGGTATGGCAACCAGCGCCAGAAATCGAAAAGGGCGACAATATGGTAACTTTCCTAATTGCAGTGCGCCTCAGACTTCAGGAGCTTAACTAGTATGCGGCATCGGGTCATTGTCCCCGAATCTTTATACTCCGAAGCTTTGCAGCACCTGCTTCCGGAATCTGGAGACGAAGGACTTATTTTCTTTCTTGCAGGCAAGTCGATGGGTGAGAGTTGGCTTACTCTGACTGTCAGGGATTTGCTTATACCGTCAGAAGAGGACTTTGATAACCGTGGCTATCATGGCATCGAGCTAACTGACGACGCCAAGGTCCGATTTATCCTTAAGGCGCGATCGGAAGGTCTTTGCCTTATTGAAGCACATAGCCACCCTTTTGTTCGATCAAGTGTGACGTTTTCTACGTACGATTGGGAAAATGCACGGGAGTTCGTACCGTACATACATCTCAAACTGAAAGAACGTCCATATGCTGCCTTAGTCTTCGGTCAGCAGTCAGTGGATGGATTTGTTTGGTGTCCTGGCTATTTGGAGCCGGATCCTTTGGACGAGCTTCTTATTGTTGGACCCAGGATGAACAAGCTCTATCCGACCTCCTCTAGTAGTAAATCAGACTCGCGACTAGACTTGGAAAGGTTTGATCGCCAACTTAAGGCTTTCGGTCGTGAAGGCCAGACCACACTAGAAGGATTAAGGATTGGAATTGTAGGTGCAGGAGGAGTCGGTTCCTTGGTTGGCCAGCAGCTTGCCTATTTGGGAGTAAAAACTTTTACGTTGGTTGACGATGATACGGTGGAAGTGACCAATTTAAACCGACTCGTTGGAGCTATTCCTTCCGATATTTCTAATCCTAAAGTGGCTACACTTGCCCGCTTGATTCAGACGGTTAGCTCTACAGCAAATGTGGGTACTATTTGCGCGAACGTGAGGGAGTCAAGGGCTATCCAGGCACTGAAGGACGTAGACGCTATTTTCGGATGTACTGACGGCGACTCAAGCCGGCTTATTCTAAACGAACTGGCGACCTCCTGCGGGGTTCCTTATATCGACACCGCGACTGGAATTGAATCAATAGGGGGGAAAGTCCATGAGGCCGGGGGACGTGTGGTGATCGTTGTTCCTGGATTTCCGTGCCTTCTATGCAGCCAGGAAATAGATTTCAAGGAAGCTCACGATGAATTGACTAGCCCAGCGGAGTTGGAGTTCAGGAAAGCACGTGGTTATGCCTCCGAGAAGGTCGATGCTCCTTCCGTAATAAGTCTCAACAGTACAATATCGTCACTGGCAGTTACTGAGTTCTTGGCAATGGCGACTGGTATAAAGGAAACTGTGCCTTGTTTGTACTATTACGCACTACGAACCTCTCTAAAGATTCGGCGGTCTCTAAAAAATCCTAACTGTCTTTCGTGTAACAGTGCGGGGAAAGGCGACCATGTCACGGTCGAGCGTTACAGCTGGCAGGAACTACCGAAGGACTTACCAATTTGACCTTGGTTTCCAGGCCTCTTACCTTAGCGGATAACGGTATTACCTCTATTTTTTCTCCAAATTCATCACGCCGTTCTTGCTGTCGATATCGACGCGGAACTGGCTCAAGAAATTAAGTCCCAGCAGGCCGGCGACGGCGGGGTCGGGGAAGATGTCGTGGACCGCCACGACGATGTCGTTGACTCCGAGGCCGCCGACCTCGATCGACTTGACGCTGGCGATGGGCGCTTGAATCGTGCCGTTGGCGGTTTGGAAGGAAATGACTTTGGGATTGTTCTGCAGGTCGAGCTGTAGTTCTTTTGCCGTCGCCTGGGAGATCGTCGTATAGCTCGCCCCTGTATCGACGACGAACACGACCGGCGCCCTTTCGTTGATCGTCGCCGGAATCACTATCAGGTCGCCCCTTTTCTGAAACTTGATCGATGCCTTGTCCGGCGGCGCGGGTAGGGAGCGGAGCCGGCTGTCCACTTTCATTCGCGTCGCCTGGCCGCGAAAATTCTCCGGGATTTCGTTGAGGACGTCGGTGAAGTGGACCACGCCGTGCTCATCGACCCAGCGCAGTATTTCCGCGGAGCGCGAGGCCGCGCTCCAACCGACGAAGGACGATAGGACGGCCAGGGCGGCAAGGATGATTGCGGCACGGCTGTTCATGCCCGGCCAATCTACCATAGAGGCCGAGGAGATGAAACGTTAGTCAGCCGTGGGCGGGCGCATCCGGCGTTCGATTCACGCGCGATTGGCCGCTCGGCTGCTTTACAAGATCAGAGTAGTATGATAGAAAAAATGGTAACTAAATCAAAAGAAAGAGAGATGATGAACGGAGGACAGATGGGGATTGCTCAGCCGCAGCGAAAAGAAGTCATTGAGCAGTTCAGAGTCCATCAGACCGACACTGGCTCCCCGGAAGTTCAGGTTGCCTTGTTGAGCCAGCGCATCGAACACCTCACGGAGCACTTCAAGATCCACGTGAAGGATCACCACTCCCGCCGTGGTCTCCTCAAGCTGGTAGGGCAGAGGAGACGGCTTCTCGATTATCTCAGGAAGAACGACCACGAGAGATATCGAAGTTTGATCCAACGGTTGGGCATCAGGAAGTAGTGGTTCGAGCTGAAATCCCTCCTCCCGTCCGGTTGTCTTAACGCTCCTCCCGTTCACCTAGAAGGGTCCAATCATGGTAAAAAAAATCTCAGTTGACTTCCACGGCCGTCCTCTATCCATAGAAGTTGGCCGGATGGCCAAGCAGGCCGACGGCGCGGCGCTCGTCCAATACGGCGAAACCGTCGTTCTCGTGACGGCCGTAGCCGCCAAAGAGGCCAGGGCCGACGTGGACTTCTTTCCCTTGACGGTCGACTACCAGGAAAAGACTTTCGCCGCGGGGAAAATTCCCGGCGGATTTTTCAAGCGCGAGGGGCGGCCTTCGGAAAAAGAAATCCTCACTTGCCGTCTGATCGACCGCTCGATCCGGCCGCTCTTTGCCGGCGGGCTGAAATGCGAGACTCAGATCATCGCCACGGTTCTTTCCACGGACCGGGAGAACGATCCCGACGTCGTGGCGATGCTCGGAACTTCCGTGGCGCTGGAGGTCTCCGACATTCCCTTCAACGGGCCGCTGGCCGGCGTTCGCATCGGCAGGGTTGCGGGGAAATGGCTCGTCAACCCGATCCAGAGTCAATTACCCGAGAGCGACGTGGATATTTTTCTCTCGGGCAGCCGCGATGCCATCGTCATGGTCGAAGGCGGGGCGCGGATCGTACCGGACGATGAAATCCTCGAGGCTCTGTTCTTCGGCCATCAGGCGCTCCAACCGCTGCTCGATTACCAGGAGCAGATGAAGCGGGACATAGGAAAGACCAAGCGGCCGGTGCCGTTGGTCGAGTCGGACAAAGTTCTGGCGCAACGGATCGATACGGCGGCCCGAGACAAGGTCCTCCAAGCCATATCCGTTGCCGAGAAGCTGGAACGCTACAAAAAGCTCGACGAGGTCAAGAAGTTGACCCTGGCCGAGATCCTGCTGCAGGAGCCGGAAAGGGAAAAAGAGATCAAGACGAGCTTCGACGACCTGAAGAAAAATATTTTCCGCCAGCAGATCGTCAAGGACAGGCGCCGCATCGACGGCCGCGGGCTTAAAGACATTCGACCGATCACCTGCGAGGTGGAAATTCTTCCGCGCACGCACGGCTCGGCGCTCTTTACGCGCGGCGAGACTCAGGCGCTCGTCATCACGACGCTGGGAACGACCTCCGACGAGCAGAAGATCGACGCGCTCATGGGCGAGCACTACAAGAAATTCATGCTGCATTACAACTTCCCGCCCTTCAGCGTCGGCGAGGTGAAGTTCTTGCGCGGCCCGAGCCGAAGAGATATCGGCCACGGTAACCTGGCCGAGCGGGCGCTGTTGCCTGTGTTGCCGCGGGAAGAGGACTTTCCGTACACGATTCGAATCGTGTCCGAGGTTTTGGAATCGAACGGCTCGACTTCGATGGCGACGGTGTGCGGCGGCTCGCTTTCCCTCATGCACGCGGGAGTCCCGATCCGGGCGCCGGTCGCCGGCATCGCCATGGGGCTGATCAAAGACGGCGATCAGGTCCGCGTTCTCTCCGACATCCTGGGTGACGAGGACCATCTCGGCGATATGGATTTCAAAGTCGCCGGCACGCGCGACGGCGTCACCTCGCTTCAAATGGACATCAAAATATCCGGAGTCACTCGGGAAGTCATGCGCGAGGCGCTTTATCAAGCCAAAGAAGGAAGGCTCCATATCCTGGGCGAGATGGAAAAAACGCTCTCTGCGCCCCGCAGCGATCTTTCCGCTCATGCGCCGAGAATCATCACGCTGAAAATCAGGCCCGAGAAGATCCGCGAGGTCATCGGCCCCGGCGGCAAAGTCATCCGCGGCATCGTCGAAGAGACGGGCGTCAAGATGGACGTGGAGGACGACGGCACGATCATGATCGCTTCCAGCGACGAGGCCGCGAGCCGCCGGGCGGTGGAGATGGTCCAGAGGATCACCGCCGAAGCCGAGATCGGAAAGATTTACCGCGGCACGGTCAGAAAAATCATGGACTTCGGCGCCTTCGTCGAAATTTTTCCCGGCACCGACGGCCTCGTGCACATCTCGCAGCTTGCGCCCGAGCGCGTGCGCCGCGTGACCGACGTGTTGAACGAAGGGGATGAGGTGATGGTGAAAGTTCTGGAAATCGACAAGCAGGGCAAGATCAAGCTCAGCCGGAAAGAAGCCCTGGAAGAGGCCAACGCGAAATAAATCGGCTTCCTTCGATTCGCTTTGCCGAGCCGACGCAAGTTATTCCCGTCGATGTTTAACAAGACCGTTCTCGACAACGGCATTCGCATCCTCTCCCGCGAGATGCCCGATACCCGCTCGGCGAGCCTCGGCATCTGGGTCGAGAACGGCTCGCGCCACGAGTCGCGCCCGCAAAACGGCATCTCTCATTTCATCGAACATCTTTTTTTCAAAGGCACCGAACGGCGCAGCGCGGCGCTGATCGCCGAGGAGATGGACTCGGTCGGCGGCGTGCTGAACGCATTTACGGCGAAGGAGTACACCTGCTACTACGCCAAGGTCCTGGACGAGAACTTGCCGCTCGCCGTCGATCTGCTCTCTGATATTTTTCTCCACTCGGTTTTCGATCCGGAAGAGATCGAGCGCGAGCGCTCGGTGATCCTGCAGGAGATCTCGCAGTCCGAGGACACGCCCGACGACTACGTGCACGATCTCTTCAGCCTCGATTTTTTCGCGGATCATCCTCTGGGGAGGCCGATTTGCGGCGACGCCGCGACCGTCGGCGGCCTCGGACGCGAGGATTTTCTCAAGTTCATCGGCGAGCGTTATCTTCCCGGCCGCGTGATCGTCGCCGCCGCCGGTCACCTCAGCCACGATTATCTAACGAAGGAGATCGGGAGCCGCCTGGGAACAGTTCGAAATTCAAAACCCAACATTCAAAATTCAGAATTGAGCGAAGCTCCGAAGCTCCAGAGCGGCGTCTTCCAGCACGCCAAAAAGTTGGAGCAGGCCCATCTCTGTTTCGGCGTCGGCGCGATCCGTCAGTCCGACCCGCGGCGCTACGCCGCTTACGTGCTCAACACGCTGCTCGGCGGCGGCATGAGCTCGCGCCTATTCCAGGAGATCCGCGAGAAGCGCGGCAAGGTGTATTCCGTCTATTCTTTTTTGTCCTCGTACCGGGACGCGGGTTATCTCGGCATCTACGCCGGTACGAGTCTCGAATGGGCGGAAGAGGTCGTGGAGCTGATTATCAAAGAAACGAAAAAGCTGGCGGCCGGCGAAGTCAAGACCGAAGAGATCGAGCGGACCAAGAACCAACTCGTCGGCAACATGATCCTCGGCCTCGAAAGCTCGGACTCCTGGATGAGCCACATCGCCAAGAACGAGATCTATTTCGGCAAGGCGATTACCTTGGAAGAGATCATTCAAAGCGTTCGCGCCGTGGCGCTCGCCGACGTGGTCGAGCTGGCCGCCGCGATGTTCCGGCCCGACGCCATGGCCCTCACGCTGCTCGCGGACATCGAGAAAAAAAAGCTGGACCTGAGTCTCGCAATCGGCTAAAGATTACCGGTGAAGGCTGAATTTTCTTCCGCCTTTCCGCTTCGTTGATTCCCTGTTCGATGGAAGAGTGTCGCATCCAGATCAAGCGGGTGCGCGAGAGAGCGCGCGAGCTTCCTCTCCCCGCTTACATGACCGAAGGGTCCGCAGGCATGGACCTCGCGGCGGACCTGGACGCCGACGTGACGCTCGCGCCGCTCGAGCGCGCGCTGATACCGACGGGCGTCGCGATCGCGTTGCCGCGCGGCTTCGAGGCGCAGATCCGGCCGCGCAGCGGCCTCGCGCTGAAGGACGGCGTCACGCTGGTGAACAGCCCGGGGACGATCGATTCGGACTATCGCGGCGAGATTCAGTTGATCGCGATCAATTTGGGACGCGACGCCGTGACGATCCGCCACGGCCAGCGCGTCGCACAAATGATCGTGCAGCGCGTCTGCCGCGCCGAGTGGCAGGAAGTGAAAGAGTTGCCCGCCTCCGAACGGCAAGAAGGCGGGTTCGGACATACGGATAAAAAAAGCTGAGAAGCTGTCAGCGTTCAGCTATCAGCTTTTAAAGAATTCAGATTGTAGCTGACTGCTGAAAGCTTCAGCCCGAGGCTGATCCGCCTCCGGCGGAGATCGCTGAAAGCTTTTTATGATTCAACGTTACACGCGCCCGGAGATGGGCCGGATCTGGACCGAGGAGAACCAATTCCAGAAATGGCTCGACGTCGAGATCCTCGCCACGGAGGCGCTCGGGCGGCTGGGTGAGGTGCCGCAGGCCGCGGCGGCGCGTATCCGAAAAAAAGCCCGCTTCAACGTCGCGCGCATCCGCAAGATCGAGCGCCAGGTCAAACACGAGACCATTGCCTTCCTAAGCTCCGTCGCCGATTCGGTCGGCGACGACGCGCGCTATATTCATGTCGGCATGACGTCGTCCGACGTGATGGACACCGCTTTCGCGCTCCAGCTTAAAGAAGCCGCGGCGATCCTCGTCGAAGACGTGAAAGATCTCATCCGTGCGCTCAGGCGCCAGGCCTTCAAATATAAAAATACGCCGATGATCGGCCGCACGCACGGCGTGCACGCGGAGCCGATCACCTTCGGCCTCAAACTCGCCCTCTGGCACGAGGAGATGAAGCGCAACCTCGAACGCTTGCAAAATGCCGCGGCCGAAGTCGCCGTCGGCAAGATTTCCGGCGCCGTCGGGACCTTCGCGCAGATCTCGCCCAGGGTCGAAGCTTACGTCTGCCGAAAGAGCGGCCTTAAGCCTGCTGCCGTTTCGAACCAGATCATCCAGCGCGACCGGCACGCGTTTTTCTTCGCCACGCTGGCAGTGATCGCCGGGTCGCTGGAAAAATTCGCCGTCGAGATTCGCCACCTCCAGCGCACCGAGGTGCAGGAGGCCGAAGAGCCGTTCACCGCGGGGCAAAAGGGCTCGTCGGCGATGCCCCACAAGCGCAATCCCATCCTTTCGGAAAACGTCTCAGGCCTGGCGCGGCTGATGCGCTCCTACGCGCAGGCGGCGCTCGAAGACGTGGCGCTGTGGCACGAGCGCGACATCAGCCACTCCTCGGTCGAGCGCGTGATCGCGCCGGACGCGACGATCGTGCTCGACTTCATGCTGCGCCGCATCGCTTACGTCATCGGCAATCTTGCCGTGTATCCGGCAAACATGCGGCGCAATCTCGACAAGAGCGGCGGCGCGATTTTTTCCGAGCGGATTCTCCTTAAGCTCGTCGGCAAAGGGATCGCGCGCGATCAGGCTTATCGGATGGTGCAGCGCCACGCGCTCAAGGTCGGCAAAGAAGGCGGGAGCCTCAGGCGCGAGCTGCTGAACGATTCGGAGATCCGGCGGTATCTCGCGGCGCGCGACATCGATGACTGCCTGGACTTGAAGCACTATCTGAAACATGTCGATACTATCTTTAGAAGGGTCTTCCGCTGATTTATGCGGGCGAAGATTTTTATTTCATTCAAAGAAGGAGTGCTCGATCCGCAAGGCAAGGCGGTCGAGAGATCGCTGCACACGCTGGGTTACCGGGAAGTGCAGGATGTGCGCGTGGGCAAATATCTGGAGATCGAACTCGAAGCCGCGTCGCGCGAGACGGCACAGGCACGCATCCGCGAGATGTGCGACAAGCTGCTGGCGAATCCCGTGATCGAGGACTATCGCTTTGAGATCGAAGCTGAGAAGCCGTCAGGAGTCAGCGGTCAGCCAAAAACCGGGCCGAAAGCGGAGAGCTGAAAGCCGAGGGCTATTTTTATGCGCTGGGGCGTAATCGTTTTTCCGGGATCGTGCGACGACCACGACGTCTACGACTGTCTCAAACTCGTGCTCAAGCAAAAAGTCGAGTTTCTCTGGCACAAGGACACGCTCAACCGCAACCTCGACTGCGTCGTCCTGCCCGGCGGATTTTCCTACGGCGATTATCTCCGCTGCGGCGCGATGGGGCGCTTCTCGCCGATCATGCAGGGCGTGGTGGATTTCGCCAAGCGCGGCGGACTGGTTTTGGGAATCTGCAACGGCTTTCAGACGCTCTGCGAAGCCGGGCTTTTGCCCGGCGCCCTGGTGCGCAACGTCTCGCTGCAATTCGTCTGTCGGCCGGTTTATCTCCGCGTCGAGGAAACCGACACTCCGTTCACTTCAGCGGCAAAAAAAGGCCAACTTCTCCGCATGCCGGTCAAGCACGGCGAGGGCTGCTACTATGCGGACGAGCTGACTCTCGAGCGGCTCGCGAAAAATCGCCAGATTCTTCTCCGCTACGTCGATTCCAAGGGCCACCCGACCCCGGCGGCGAATCCCAACGGCTCCCTCGATAATATTGCCGGTGTCTGCAACGAAGACAGAAACGTTTTTGGCCTGATGCCCCATCCGGAAGACGCCGGCGAAAAAATCCTCGGCAGCGAGGACGGTCTTAAAATTTTCTCTTCGATCATCGCCGCCTGCGGCAAGCAAGAGAGCAAGGCATGGCGCGCGTAGCCGCCCAACCTTTTTCTCAGCCGCCGCTCACTCCCGAGATCGTCGCCGTCCACGGACTGACGGACGAGGAATTCCGGAAAATCGTCGCTCTGCTCGGACGCGAGCCCAACTACACCGAGCTCGGAGTCTTTTCCGTCATGTGGTCGGAGCACTGCAGCTACAAAAGCTCCCGGGTGTTTCTCAAGCGCCTGCCGACCGAAGGCAAGGCCGTGATTCAAGGGCCGGGAGAAAACGCCGGCGTCGTTGACATCGGCAACGGCCTGGCGGCGGTTTTCAAGATGGAGAGCCATAATCACCCGTCGTTCATCGAGCCGTATCAAGGCGCGGCCACGGGCGTCGGCGGCATTTTGCGCGACGTGTTCACGATGGGCGCGCGGCCGGTCGCGTCGCTCAACTCGCTCCGCTTCGGCAGCTTCGACCATCCGCGCACGCGTTATCTCCTCGGCGGCGTCGTCGCCGGCATCGGCGGTTACGGCAACGCGATCGGCGTGCCGACCGTCGGCGGAGAAATTTTCTTTGACGAATCGTACAACGCCAACATTCTCGTCAACGCCTTTACGCTCGGCATCGCCGAGAAGCGACGCATTTTCAAAGGCCGCGCGTCGGGCGCGGGCAACCCGCTGATCTACGTCGGCGCCAAGACCGGCCGCGACGGCATTCACGGCGCGACGATGGCCTCGGAATCTTTTTCCGAGGAATCGGAAAAAAAACGGCCGACGGTCCAGGTGGGCGACCCGTTCACGGAAAAATTATTACTCGAAGCCTGCCTCGAAGTAATGAATACCGATGGCGGTGATCTCATTGTGGGCATCCAGGACATGGGCGCGGCCGGCCTGACCAGCTCGTCCGTCGAGATGGCCGAGCGCGGCGGCAGCGGCGTCGAGATCGACCTCGCGCGCGTGCCGCTGCGCGAGCAGGGCATGACGCCCTACGAGATTTTGCTTTCGGAGTCGCAGGAGCGGATGCTTCTCGTGGCGAAGAAAGGAAGCGAGGGTGAGGTCAAGAAAATCTTCGAGCGTTGGGACCTCGACGCCGTCGTGATCGGCAAGGTGACGAAAGACCCGTTGTTCCGCGCGCTCTTCGACGGCGCGGAGGTCGCCCGCATCCCGGTGGCGGCGCTGACTTCCGCGGCGCCGGTTTACCGCCGTCCGGCGGAGCGTCCGGCGATTCTCGACGAGTTGCAAAAGCTCGATCTGGAAAAAATTCCGCAACCCGAGGATCTCGCGGCGACGCTGAAGCAACTGCTCGACTCGCCGAACATCGCCTCCAAGGAATGGGTCTATCGGCAATACGATCATCTCGTGCGCAGCAACACGGTCGTCGGGCCGTCCGCCGACGCCGCGGTGATTCGCATCAAAGGACTGAAACAAGGGCTTGCGCTGACGGTGGACGGCAACGGGCGCTACTGCTACCTCGATCCTTACGTCGGCGGCGTTCTCGCGGTGGCGGAGGCCGCGCGGAATCTCGCGTGCGTCGGAGCGCGCCCGCTGGGGCTCAGCGATTGCCTCAATTTCGGCAGCCCGGAGCGGTCCGAGGTCATGTGGCAATTTTCTCAAGTGATCGAAGGCATACGCGACGCCTGCGTCACGCTCGGCGTCCCGGTTGTGAGCGGCAACGTGAGCTTCTATAATGAAACCGACGGCGTGCCGATTTTTCCGACTCCGACCATCGCGATGGTCGGCCTGTTGTCTAAAGTGGAGCGCCACGTGACGCCGTGGTTCAAGAGCGAGGGCGACATTATTTTGCTGCTCGGCCGGACGCGGGAAGAGCTCGGCGGCAGCGAATATCTCAAGGTCGTTCACGGCATCGTCAAGGGCACGCCGCCGTGGATCGATTTGCGTCTGGAGCGCGCCGTGCAACTGACTTGCCTCAAGGCGATCGAAAAGGGCGTTATCCGCTCGGCGCACGATGTCTCGGACGGGGGCTTGGCCGTAGCCCTGGCCGAGTGCTGCGTCGGCGGCCCGGACAAGCCGCTCGGCGCGCGGATCGAGCTGCGCGAGATGATGCGGCCGGACGCGCTGCTCTTCGGAGAATCGCAGTCGCGCATCGTCATTTCCATCAAGGAAAAGGATTTGCCGCGCCTGCGCCAGCTTGCGGCTCAAGAAGGCGCGCCTCTCGAGACGCTCGGCGTGGCGGGAGGATCCCGATTATCGCTGCAGCCGCTGGCGCAATTGCCGGTGGAGGAGATGCGCTCGATATGGGCGAACGGTTTAAGCAGAAGAATGAAGGATGAGGGATGAAGGATGAAATGAAGATAGTCGGAATGAAGCAAAATGTTTGACAAGTTTCACGAAGAGTGCGCGGTGATGGGCGTGTATGGCCACTCCGAGGCGGCCAACCTGGTCTATCTCGGCCTTTATGCGCTGCAGCACCGCGGCCAGGAATCTTCCGGCATCGTTTCCTCCGACGGCAAAATTCTGGTCTCGCACCGGCAAATGGGGCTCGTGGCCGATGTCTTCAAAGAAGACGTGATCAAGCGCCTCGAAGGCTCGAGCGCGATCGGCCACAACCGCTACTCGACGACCGGCCAGAGCCATTTGCGAAACGCCCAGCCCTTCGTCGTGGAATATTCCCAGGGGCCGATCGCGATTTCCCACAACGGCAATCTGGTCAACGCGCAAGTCTTGCGCGCCGAGCTGGAGGAGTCCGGCTCGATTTTTCAATCCACATCCGACACCGAGGTCATCATCCACCTGATCGCGACCTCGAGAGAACAGAGCCTGATGGGGCGCGTCGTCGAGGCGCTCGGCCGCGTGCGCGGCGCGTACTCACTTTTGTTTCTCACGCCGGACCGGATGGTCGCGGCGCGCGATCCGAGCGGCTTCCGTCCTCTCGTCTTGGGCCAGCTCAAATCGGCCAAGGGCCGCGGCGGCTTCGTCGTCGCCTCGGAGACCTGCGCGCTCGACCTGATCGAGGCCGATTACCTGCGCGAAGTTGAGCCGGGCGAAGTCGTGACCTTCGGCCCGCGCGGCATGGAGTCGCTGAAGCCGTTTCCGCCGGCGCGGCACGCGAGCTGCATCTTCGAATATATTTATTTCTCGCGCCCCGACAGCAAACTCTACGGGCGCAACGTTTATCAAGTCAGAAAAGAGCTCGGGCGCCAGCTCGCACGCGAGAGCGGCGTCGAAGCCGATCTCGTCACGCCGGTGCCGGACTCCGGCGTGCCGGCGGCGATCGGCTTCGCCGAACAGTCGGGCCTGCCGCTGGAATTCGGGCTCATCCGCAATCACTACGTCGGGCGCACGTTCATCGAGCCGCAGCAGTCGATCCGCCACTTCGGCGTCAAGATCAAGCTCAACGCGCAGCGCGAGGTGCTCGAAGGGAAACGCGTGGTCGTGGTCGATGACTCCATCGTGCGCGGCACGACAAGCCGGAAGATCATCCGGATGCTGCGCGACGCGGGCGCAAAAGAAGTGCATATGCGCATCAGCTCGCCGCCGACGACCGGCCCGTGCTACTACGGGATCGACACGCCGACGCGCACGGAGCTGATCGCTTCCACGAACAGCGTCGAGGATATTCGCCGGTTCATCGAGGCGGATACGCTCGGCTATCTCAGCCGCGACGGCATGTACGCCTTTCTCAAAGGCGAGCGGCAGGGCTTTTGCGATGCCTGCTTCAGCGGCGACTATCCGGTTCACTTTGATGACGAAGGCCATACGCGCCAGCTCCATCTGTTTGATGCACTGCAACAGAGATGAAGTACGGGCCGGGCCGCTTGTCTGCCACGCGCTGAGCCGAATTTCAAAGAGAGATCCTTCGCTACCGCTCAGGATGACAGACGCGAAGCGACGCGGCTCTTACGGTCATTCTGAGCGCAGCGAAGAATCCCTCCGGATCGCTCCGAATCGTTGACAATTCCTTTCGATTAACGGTATTTCCGTGGTGTTTCCGGGAGACGACACATGGGAAAAGGGTTCATCACTCTCCTGCTGCTTCTATTTGCATCGCTTGTCAGCGCCGCGTCGGTCGAAGAGTCGGCCAAGCGAGAGGGCGAGGTTGTCTTCTACAGCTCGCTCAATAACGAGCAGATCGTCGCGTTTCGCGACGCGTTCCAAAAAAAATATCCTTTCCTCCGGGTCGAGTTCTACCGCGGCACGAGCGAGCGAGTGCTGCAACGAGTCAGCACCGAGGCGCAGACCGGACGCCACGCCGTGGACGTGTTTTCGTCGGCGGGATTCCAGTTGCAAGCGATGAAAGAGAAGGGACTGACGGCGCGGCATGATGTCGAAGAGCCGGCGGCGTTTGCGAAGGGCTTCCTCGACGCCGACGGGCAATGGGCCAACCTGCACTCGCTCTATCTCGCTATGGGCTACAATACCAAGCTGGTGTCGGCCGGCGAAGCGCCCAAAAAGTACGAGGATCTTCTCCTGCCCAAGTGGGCCGGCAAATTCGGATTGAACATTCGGGACGTCGAGTGGTTCGTCAATATGCTCAAGCTCAAGGGCCGGGAGGCGGGGCTCGACTTCATGCGGCGATTGGCGGCGCAGCGTCCCGCTTATCATGAAGCGCACAATCTCCTGGCGCAGCTTCTCGCCGCCGGCGAGTTTCACGCCATTACGAACAGCTACGGCCATATCCTGGCGCGCGAGAAAGAGAAGGGCGCGCCGGTTCAATGGGTCCTGGTCGAACCGGTGATTACTTATCTCCATCCGGTCGCGCTGGCGCGCCGCGCGCCGCACCCAAACGCGGCCAAGCTCTTCATGAATTTTATTTTGTCGAAGGACGGTCAGAGAATCCTGAGCGCGCAGGGCCGCATCCCCAGCCGCACGGATGTGGAGGCCCAGGTTCTCAAAGAGGTGAGAGGCATGCGCCTTTTCCCGAGCGATCCCGCGCTGGCGCGTGATTATGAGTCGGGCGTGAAGGAAATGCGCGCCATCTTTCTCGGCAAGGTGGAGCCGCGATGAAAAAGTTGACAAGCGTTCTGGCGGCGGTCTTGGCGCTCACCGCCGCGCTCACGGGCAGGGGCCGCGCGCAGGCGGACGCAGAGGCAGCGCTGGCGCGGATGAATGGCCTCGCGCCGAAGGAAAGGATGGATGCGCTCGTCGTGGGGGCGCGCGGCGAAGGGGTTCTGGAGTGGTACGGCTCGCTGCAAGTCGCGGATGTCAAAGAACTGATCGACACGTTCAAGAAAAAATATCCGTTCATCGAAGTGCGCTATACGCGTGGCGGCGGCACCAACGTCGTGAGCCGCGCGCTTACCGAGCGCAAAGCCGCCGCCGACCGCGCCGACGTGATCGGCGGTCGCGGCAATTTCCACGACACGCTCATGAAGGCGGGGCTGGCGGCGCGGAACCTGGCGCCTTTCCGTAAGGATATCCGCGAAGGCTTCATGGACGCCCACGGCTATTTCCTCGGCCCGTTCAGCTACAGTCTTGTTCTCGGCTACAACGCGCGGCTTGTGCCGCCGTCGCAGGCGCCGGCTTCTTACCGGGACTTGCTCGCGGCGGCGTGGAAAAATCAGATGGCGATGGATTACGAAGCCTACGACTGGTTCGCCGGCATGCTGGATCTGCTGGGGGAAAATAAAGGCGTCGAATTTCTTCGCGCGATGGCGCGGCAGGGCGTCCGGCTGCAACGCGGGCACACGCTGCTCACGCAGCTCATGGCAGCGGGCGAATTTAAACTCATCATCGACGGCTATCACTATCAGCTCAGGACCTTCAAGGAAAAAGGCGCGCCGGTCGATTACATCCTGCCCGACCCGATGATCTTGAAAGAGCCGAGCGGCATCTGGATTCTCAAGCGGGCGCCGCACCCGCACGCGGCGGCGCTGCTGGTCGATTTTCTCTTTTCCCGCGAGGCACAGCAGATCTATGCCGAGCAAAACCGGCTGGTCGCGCGCAAGGACATGGAATGGGATTTCGGCGGCAAGAAGCCCGGCAAAGTCCACGTCCTCTCGGCCGAGCAGTGGGGACCGCGATACGACACGGTCGTCAAGCAGTTCGATCAGATTTTCCGTAAGTAGGGCGGCCATGAATGCCCAATACGCTCAAGGATGAAGGATGAAAGCGAAAGGATAAATGAAGATTTCGGATTGATGAAGAGGTGAAATTTCTTTTCATCCTTCATCCCTCAGCCTTCATCCTTTGCTGAGGACGAGCTAAGCCACGGCAAACGTAAGCTTGCCCTGGCCGCTCGCAAAGAATGTGAGGAAGGTTCTGCTACTTCAGGTGACGACTGACCAGCTTGGTCATCTCAAACATCGTAACCTTTTTCTTGCCGCCGAAAACCGCCTTGAGCGCGTCGTCGGCGTTGATCATCGTCCGTTTGGTTTTGTCCTGAAGCCCTTTGCGCTTGATATACTGCCAGAGCTTCTTGGTAACTTCGGTGCGCGGAAGAGCCTTGCTCCCGACCACCTCTGCCAAAGCCGCGGACGGCTGCATGGGTTTCATGAATGCCGCGTTAGGTTTGCGTTTCGCCATTTTTCTCCTCCTTGAAATAGGGTATCTGTCAGTTCTGCTTATAGCAAAGGAATGATTTTTTTACCAGCTTTTTTTTAGTTTTTACGGAGGCTCAGGGTAGCTTCCTCGTCCACCCTAAATTCGCCGTTTCCCTCGGCGAGCGCCACCCCATAATCGGCCCTCGCGCTCTCGACCGAAACATAGCCCTGCCGGACATCCTCCAGCACCTTTTCCGGCGGCCGCCGTCGAGGATCGCCCATACCGCCGCCGCCGGGCCGCTCCAGCCGCAGCAGGTCGCCGCGGTTCAAAATGTGATCGCCGAAGCGGGACGGCAGCCGCTTTTCCTCTTTCATGGCGGGGTTGACGATGCAGGCGCCGGTTTTTCCATTCCTGCCTGCCTCGACGCCGGGAGGCGCGACTAGATGCTTGTCGGTGCGCATCGAGAAGCGGACTTCGTCCTGGAGAATCCGGCATTCCCGGACAAATCCCAGGCCGCCGCGCCAGGCGCCCGCGCCGCCGGAGTCGGCGACGAGCTCGAAGCGCTCCACGGTGACGGGGAATTCCGACTCGATGATTTCGATCGGCGCGGTGCGGCAGTTGCTCAGATGGAACGCCATCGCCGAGACGCCGTCTTTGCCCGATCGCGCGCCGGTGCCGCCGCTGAAAATCTCATAGTGCACGTACGCCCGCCCGTCGGCGTGCCGGCCGCCTAACACCATCGCCGCGCTGCCGGAACTGCCGGCGACGTTTTTCACTGGAACGAAGCGCGCCACCGCCCTGAAAATCGCTTCCACCACGGCCAGCGCCGTCGGCATGTATGTGTTGACCGCGCCGGGAAAACAGGGATCGAGCACGCTGCCCGGGCGAAACGTCGCGCGGCTCACGGCGGCGAGCCCCTGATTGATCGGCAGGTACGGATCGACGAGGCAGACAAGCGCATAGGCGCAGCACGCTTGCACGAGCGGCGGCCGGATGTTCGCCGGCCCGCGCGTCTGGTCGCTCGAGTGCGTGAAGTCGAAATGGATTCGGTCGCCGCGCTTTTCGACCTTGACGTGAATGCGGATCGGCCGGTCGAGATCGACGCCGTCGTGATCGACGAAGCTCTCGCCCTCGGCGTCTCCGTCGGGCCAGGAGGCGATCGCCTGTTTCACTTTTGCTTCGGTATAGGAGGACAGCAGGGCCGTCGCGTCGAAAATCGCCTCTTTGCCGTAGCGCTCCATCAGCTCCGCCAGCCTGCGCTCGCCGAGGCGGGCGGCGCCGACCTGGCCGCGCATATCGCCGAGCACCAGCTCGGGCGTGCGGCTGTTGGCGGCGATCAGCGCTTCGATCTCTTTTACCGTCTGATGGCGCGCGGCGAATTTCACCGGCGGCAGGTGCAAACCTTCCGAAAAAATTTCCCGCGCAGCGCCGGAGCCGCTCCCGGGCACGGTGCCGCCGATGTCGCTCTTGTGCGCCATGTTCGCCGCAAAGCCGACCCACTCGCCGCGGAAAAAAATCGGCGTCAGCACCGCCATGTCCGTCGCGTGCGGGCTGCCGCCGAGATACGGATGATTCGTAATGAACGCGTCGCCTTCGTGAATCTCGGACGAAGAATAATGCTTGAGGACGCCGGCGGCGCAGGCCGGAAACGCGCCCATGTGCAGCGGCAGGACGACGTGCTGCGCGACGACTTCGCCGCGGCAATTTAAAATCGCGCAGCTCGCGTCCTGGGATTCGCGTATGATCGTCGAGAAGCCGGTGCGGAAGAGCGAATTCTGCATCTCCTGGACGATGCCGGCTAATCTAGCTTGGATCACCTGAAGTGTAATGGGATCGACGGTCATAATCAGAAGGCAGTAGACACTAGGCAGTAGGCAATAGGAAGAAAAAACATTTATGACTTCCGAATCTAATGCCTAGTGCCTGTTGCCTATTGCCTGATTTTTTCAAAATAGCGCTCGTCGATGTATCTTCTCGCCGGCGGCAGCGGCAGCGGAAGGCGTTTGCTCTCGGCGAGCAATTCGAGCACGGCCGCCACGCCGTGATGCGTCGGCTCGAGGCTTGGCGGCGCCGGGTCGTTCAAGTACAGCTCGTAGGTCTGCTCGACGAGCGGCGGTTCGATGCGAGTCTCACGGCTTAAAATTTCCACGGCCTGCGAGCGGTGGACCGGCTCGGCGAGCCACGCCCAGGCTTTTTTTATCGCCTGCAGAAAATTCACGAATCTTGCATCGACTTCGTTCGTCTTGCGCACGACACAAACCGTGAAGGGATAGGCCGGCGCGGCTTCGACGGACGAGCCGAGGAAGTTGAATCCCTCCGCCGCCAGCAGAAAATGAAACGGCTCGGTCACCATCGTCGCGTTAAGTTCGCCCGCCTTTAGCTTCTCACATCTCTGGAGCGGCGGCCCCGCCGGAACCAGCTCGTAGGAATCGTCTTTCAGAGCGCCGGCGCGGAGCAGCCGGCGCAGAATCAGCGCCTCGGCCGAGCGGCCGTCGTTGACGCCGATTTTTTTCCCTTCGAGCTGGCGCGCATTCTGGACATCCGCCTGCGCCATCAAGCGGTATTGCGGCCGGTCGTTGGTGTTGGCGATGATGACGAGCGGCGCGCCCTTGACCATTTCGAGCAAGGCGACATCGGGAATGACATTGATGATATCCAACGATCCGGCGATCAGCCCGGCGACGGGGTCGGGCGGCCGGGTGAAGACGTTGCGCTCGACGGCAAGATCTTGCTCGGCGAAAAAAGGGTTCGCCTCGGCGATGAAAAACGGCCAGTTCATGGCGCTGAGCTGAACCTGGCCGTAGCGGAGTTTAGGCGGCATCATCGTTTTTCAACTTCTGTCAGTCAGGTTCTTTCGCTTTTCTGTCATGCTGAGCGAAGCGAAGCATCTCTCTTCGTCTCTTCGGAGAGATTCTTCGTCGCCTTCGGCTCCTCAGAATGACAAACTACTCATTAGCGATTCGTAGGTATGCTTCTCGCTTCGCGAGTGCGCTGCTCGTCGATCGAAAAATCGCCGTTCGCCGGCTCGATCGCCACACCGTACAATTCTCGCGCCTTATCGATCGTCACGTAGCCGTTCCTCACGTCGGCGAGGACGCGCGCGGGATCGCGCTCGCGTGGAATTCCCAAACCGCCGCCGCCCGGCGTTTCGAGGCACACGACGTCTCCGGGGCGGAGCGGATGGTCGGAATAGCGCGACGGGATCACGCGTTCGTTCTTCGTCCCGGGATCGAGCGTGCACTTGCCGCTCCTGCCGGGGAGTCCGTTTTCTATTCCCCTCGGGGCGACGGTGTGCTTGGTCGAGCGCAGCGCGAAGCGCGCCTCCTGGTCGAGCATCTCGTATTCGCGCACGAAGCCGAGGCCGCCGCGGAATTCTCCCGCGCCGCCGGAGTCGGGGATCAGCTCGAAGCGCCGGATGCGGGTGGAAAATTCCGACTCGATGATCTCGACCGGCGCGATGCGCGCGTTCGACTGGTTCACGTTTGTTCCGGAGACGCCGTCTTTGCCGCTCCGCCCGCCCGAGCCGCCGCCGAAAATTTCGTACTGCACGTAGCTCCGGCCGGTTTTGTTGCTACGGCCGCCTATGATAATGGACCGGCTGCTGCAGCCGTCGGCGACTTTTTTATACGGCGTCAACCGGCTCAGCGCCTCGAACAGCGCCTCGACAAGCGCGTGCACCGTGGGATTGTATGTGTTCACCGGCGCGGGAAAATGGGGATCGACGACGCTGCCCGCGCGGACTTTGATCTCGATCGCCCGCGCCATGCCGTGGTTGATCGCCAGCGCCGGATCGGTGAGCGCGGTCAGGCAATAGGCGCAGGCGGCGCGGACGACTGTCGGGCGGATATTCGCCGGCCCTTTGGTCTGCTCGGCCGAGCCGGTGAAGTCGAAGAGCACGCGATCCCCCTTCTTTTCGATCTTCACGTGGATGCGCACGGGCTTGTCCAAGTCGATGCCGTCGCTGTCAACGAACCGCTCGCCTTCGCCGCCGCCGTCGGGCCACGAAGCAATTTCGCGCCGCACGCGCGACTCGGTCAGCGCGAAGAGCGCTTCATAACAATCGAGCACGGTATCTCTGCCGTATCTCTCCATCAGCTCTTGAAAGCGCCGCTCGCCCAGGCGGTCGGCGCCGACCTGCCCGCGCATGTCGCCGATGACCAATTCGGGCGTGCGGCTGTTGGCGCCGATGATCGCTTCGATGTCGCGGCTCGGCTCGAAGCGCGCGGCGTACTTGATCGGCGGGAGATGCAATCCTTCCTGAAAAATTTCCCGCGCCTGGCTCCAGCAGCTTCCGGGCACCGGGCCGCCGATGTCGCTCTTGTGCGCCATATCGGCCGCGAAGCCGACCCACTCGCCGCGGAAAAAAATCGGCGTCAGCACCGCCATGTCCGGCGCGTGCGGGCTGCCGCCGAGATACGGATGATTGGTGATGAACGCGTCGCCTTCGTGGATTTCCGCAGGCGGATAGTACTTGAGGACGCCCGCGGCGCAGGCGGGAAACGCGCCCATGTGCAGCGGCAGCACCACGTGCTGGGCGACGACCTCGCCGCGGCAATTTAAAATCGCGCAGCTCGCGTCCTGCGACTCCCGGATGATGGTGGAGTAGCCGGTGCGGAAGAGAGAATTCTGCATCTCCTGGACGATGCCGGCTAGTCTAGCTTGGATCACCTGTAGTGTTATGGGGTCGACAATCATTTCGCTTTCACGATCAGGTTTCGGTAACTGTCCACGATCGCTTCCTGCTCCGGGTGTATCGCCGTCGTGGTGTCGAGTTGCTCGATAATCGCCGGGCCGGCAATCTTGTGTCCCGGCTCGAGCAGGTCGCGGCGGTAGATGGCGCAATCGAGCAGCCCGTGCTCCTTGCCGAAATAGACTTTTCTCGCGCCGGTTTTCGCGGCTTCGACTTTTCTCCCCGCCGGCGCGGCGGGAGAAAGTTTGGCTTCGGGCACGAGACCGACGGAGACCAGGCGGAGGCTCACCAGCTCGACCGGCTCCGACTCCGCTTTGTGGCCGTGCGCCTGCTCGTGCTGCGCGTCGAAGCGCTCGCGCATCAAATCCAAATCCGCCCCTTTGAACGGCGGCAGCGGTGCCGGCACGGTCAGCTCGTAGCCCTGGCCGGCGTAGCGGAGATCGAGGAACGCTTGCAGCGCGATTTCTTTGTCGCCGAAGCCTTCGCCTTGTAGGTCGCGCTTTGCCTGATCGGTCAACTGGGAGAACAACCGGTTGATCTCGTCCAGGTCCAACTCCTTCAGCGGTGCGAGTTTCGAGCGCACGTAGTCGTGTTTCACGTCGGCCAGCAGCAGACCGAGAGCGGAGGTGACGCCGGGCGTCAAAGGAATGAGCAACGTCGGAATTCCGAGATCGAGGACGATTCTTCCCGCGTGCATCGGCCCGCCGCCGCCGAAGGCGATCAGCGTGAAGTCGCGGATATCGTAACCGCGCGCGGATGAAACGGCTTTGATCGCTTCTTCCATTTTGGCGTTGATGATTTTCAGAATTCCATCGGCGGCTTCGAGCGCGTCCAGTCCCAAGGGCTTGGCGATTTTTTCCTCGAGCAGCTTTTCCGCCTTGGCGCGATCGAGCTTCAACCTGCCGCCGAGAAATTTCTCCGCGTGGAGCACGCCGGCGACCAGATTGGCGTCGGTGATCGTGACCTCTTCGCCGCCCTGGTCGTAGCAGATCGGCCCGGGATCGGCGCCTGCGCTGTCGGGTCCGACCTGAACGCCGCCGACGGCGTCGATCCGCGCGATCGTGCCGCCCCCGGCGCTGACGGTGTGGATGTCGAGCATGGGCAGGCTGATCGGGCGCTGGCTGATCCTTCCCTGCGTCGTGACGGCCGGTTTGCCCTCGTGGATCAGCGCCACGTCGCAGCTCGTGCCGCCCATGTCGAAGGTGATGATGTTTTTGATTCCCGCTCTCTGGCTGATCCCGAGCGACGCGATGACGCCGCCGGCGGGGCCCGAAAGCACCGTCGCGACGGGTTTTTTCGCCGCGCTCTGAAACGTCGCGACGCCGCCGTTCGACTGCATGATGTAAAGGCGCGGCGTGGCCATGCCGATTTCTCTCAGTCTCTGCTCCAGCCGGCCGAGATAGCGGCTCATCACCGGCGCGATGTAGGCGTTGATCACCGTCGTGCTCAAACGATAGAACTCGCGAATCTGCGGCAGCACTTCGCACGAAAGAGAGAGGCTCGCTTCGGGAAATTCGCGCTCGACGATCTCTTTGATTTTCAGCTCGTGGGCGGGATTCAAAAATGAAAACAAAAAGCAGGCGGCGATCGACTCGACTTTTTTCTGCTTCAGCTTTCGGATCGCCCGCAACGACGCTTCGACGTCGATCGGCTTCAGCACCGCGCCGCGAAAATCGACCCGCTCGGGAATCTCTTCCGTATAATAAGGAGGCGCGAGGAGCCGCGGCTTCTCGAAAAACAGATCGTAAGTCGCCGGCCCGTAGCCGCGCGACTGCTCCATCACTTCATAAATGCCGCGGAAACCTTCCGTGACGAGCAGTCCCGTTCGCGCTCCTTTCTCTTCGAGCAGCGTGTTGGTACCGACGGTGGTGCCGTGGGAGAAAAACGAAATGTCCTTCGCCGCGACGCCCTGGTCGAGAAGCTCCTTCACGCCGTTCAGCACCGCCTGAAACGGCTCCTTCGGCGTCGAAGGGACTTTGGTGATCGAGATCTCTCCGGTGTCTTCGTTGAAAAAAACAAAATCCGAAAACGTCCCGCCGGTGTCCACCGTGACGCGATACTTGGCCATTGTGAGTTGGCTGTAACATTATTCGGAAGGAGCTTCAACCAAGAGTCGGTGGCTGTTGGCTTTCTGGAAAATCAAGGTGACTTTAAGAGGGCAAGAAAGGCGGCGGGGGGAAGAATACGAGTGCCCTCGTAGGTACCGACCTGCAACAAATCGTCGTCGCCCGTTATGAGGTAATCGGCGTTTCCTTCCTGGGCGCAGGCAAGGAGCTTGTTGTCATCAAGATCTGTTGTGGCGACGTTGACGATCCGCTCTCCCTGGGTGACGACGCTTTGCGTGTAGAGAAAGGCCACAAAGACGTCGATCTGTTCATCCGTCCATGCGTGATATTTCCGGATCTTCGCCCGACCAAGCACGCCGCGAATTTCGGCTAGGATATCGAGGGAGGTAACGGCAGTAAATTTTTTGTCTTCGAGGAAGAGGCGCAGGATTTGGCCCGAAGGCCCTTCTTTCTTAATGACTCCGCTGACGACGACATTAGAATCCAGAACGGCCCTCATTGCCGACTCTGGGATTTTTCACGACGGACCTCCTTGATCGCGTCACTGACGGCTTGACGAACCTCATCTTCATCGACCGCCCGGTTTCGTTCCCAACTCTGGTCAAGAAGAGCTAGCACCTCCGCTCGCTTTTGGGAGAGCTTTTCGACCTGCCAAGCCGGGACAATTCCAACCAGGGGTTTGCCGGCCATCTCTAAGACATATTCCCCTTTTTCGGTATCGAGATGTTTAAGAAAGTCCTTCACCTGGCTGGATGTATTATCGATCGGGACGCGCTTTGCCATTTTCTTTCTCCCTTAGCTTCAAGGGTATCTTGGTGGTCTTAGCCTGTCAAACGCGGGAGATCATGCCCGTGTTTTCATTGAAAAAAACAAAATCGGAAAACGTTCCGCCGGTGTCCACCGTGACGCGATACTTTGCCATCGTGAATCTGGCGTAACATTATTCGGAAGGAGGTTCAACGAGGATCGTGGCGAAGGACGAGGAGCGATTGACGCTAGTAGAGAGCTGAGGTATGAAGTCGCCAATCGGCGATATAATTTTGTCCGCACGATGTGAATCATGCACGACTTACCGGTAGGCTGTAAGCTTGAGCGCGGACGAAGACTTCGCATCCATCAAAGCTTGCGAATCTGGTCTTTGGTCGCAGTTCTTTTGTCGACTTCCGGATGTGCATCGACGCTCACATCGCAGGTGTTTTCTGCGATCGAAAACACCTATGTAGAAAAGCCTGATTTCTCTAAACTGAGGCGGGAAGCCTTTATAGGGTTGTCCAAGCGTCTGCCTCCTGAGACTTTCGGCGTAAAGGAAGTGAACGGCGACCTCGTCCTCGACTATCAGGTGCCCGGGAGTCCGCTTTTGTCGAAGACATTTGCAGCGCGAGCCGATCGTGCAGAAGCAACGCGCGACGTTGATTTCGGTTTCGAGCTTGCCCGTCGAATTGCTTCCAACGTTCCAAAAGAAAAACTCGAGATGGCAATGCTGCGAAGAGCGGTCGAATCTCTCGACACAATGTCCGCTTTCATCCATTGGACGGAAATCAGCGGCTTACCTTCCAGTGAATCGTCGGACAACGGGGACGTTGGGCTCGGTGTCCCGGTCCGGTCAAGCCCTTCTATCGTAGTCGATCCTATTGATGGAAGCCCGGCCCAACGCGCCGGAATTTTACCGGGAGATCGGCTGCTTGCAATTGACGGCGTGCCGACGGGGGACTTGGAGTCTTCGGAGGCTGCCACAAAACTGAGAGGGAATTTAGGCACTGAAGTTAGAGTTACCATCCGGCGCGAAGGGTGGGTAGAAGATAAAAGTTTTAGCCTGGTTCGCGAAGCCCGCGCTTCCGCCGTCGAGGCACAATCTCTCGGCGACGGAATAGGCCTGATTGTGCTGAAGCATTTCCAATTTTTGGCCGGTCAAGATTTTGAAGTGGCCTTGAGGCGGATGGAGGCAGAGGGAATACGCGATCTGATTGTGGATTTGCGGCACAATTCGGAAGGACTATTTTACCAAGCGATAGCAATGGCCGGAAAATTTCTACCACCCAGAACAGTGGTCATTCATCTCCGCACTCGCGTATTGGCACAACCTCAGGAGTATTTTACTTACGGTGAAAAAGTACGAAAGAGTCTCCCGCTGTTGCTCATCGTGGACAAGGAGACCGCCGGATCCGCGGAAGCTTTTGCTGCCGCTATCCAGGAGTCTCAGCGGGGCTTGCTGTTGGGCGAGCGGACTTATGGCCGAAGTGTGTTTATAAGTTATTTGACGGTTACCGGCGGATTAGGACTTATTCTACCAACAGGCAAGTGGTTTACGGGTAGGAATCTGGATTTAGAGGGGAAAGGTCTGACGCCAGACATATTAATGGCGGACGACCAACGATCATCTCGCCCGACGCAAGGTGATCTTTCTCAGGATGTTTATCTCCGGCGCGCGGTTGAGATAATAAAAGAGAGAAGAGCTAAGCCTTGAGCCGTTGTTAACGCTATTGACAGTTCGCGTTCTCGAAATCTCATTGCAAATTTGGCACACACAGATGCTCTCCGACGCCATCGTTGCCGTCATCATCAACGGCGACAAAATTCTCCTTATCGAAAGAGCGCCGACCGTCCTTGGCAGCGGTTATTGGGCGCCGGTGAGTGGTAAAGTCGAACCGGGAGAAGACCAGGAGGCGGCGGTGGTTCGCGAGTCGATGGAAGAAGTCGGCTTGAAAGTGCGGGCCGTGCGCAAGGTGTGGGAAAACATCTCTTCCGGAGGAAATTACAGATTACACTGGTGGCTCGCCGAGTACGTCAGCGGAGAATTGGTGCTGGACAAGAGAGAAGCGAGCGATGCCCGCTGGGTCACGGCTCAGGAAATTTCCGGAATAAAGATTTTCGAGGGTGACCGGGAATTCTACGAGAAGGTGCTCCCGTCCCTGGTAGAAAAGAAAAAGTGAAATGAGCTTGACTCGTTTTACCGCGATGTACGGCAAGCTCGAAGGGGCGGAGGGAAAATTCGCTCGCGACGTGACGGGATATGTCGGTATCGAGGCGGGAATCTATAGCCGCTTCGGCCTCGATCTGTCCTGGCAGCACGTTCAAGGTACCGAGGAGCGTTATCGCAGACTGGATACCGGCGCTGCGGATATTTCCTTTGTCGTGGGCCGCGCGGCGCTGAATC
>JBGPTS010000018.1:0-30801 GCA_041490745.1 Binatia bacterium
ATGTGTTCACCAAGGATGTGATCGAAGTGTGGCTCGACTACAAGAGGAAGAAGGAAGTGGACGCGATCCGACTCCGCCCGCACCCCTACGAGTTCGCTCTGTACTACGATATTTAAACCTTCACCCCTTCCCTCTCCTTTGAGGAGAGGGAAGGGGTTCAAAGATGAAATGAGCGATCTGTTTCCAGCTTCAAACGCAAAACGGAAGAGAGGCGCCGGCTAAACATGAAACAAAGGAGGGTGCTGGTGATCGACGACCACCTTCCTTCCAGAAGTTTTCTCGTCGACGCGTTGAGGGAAAAAGGATTCGCCGTCGTCGGCGAAGGGGCGAGCGGCAAAGGCGCGCTCAAACTGACTCAGACGACCGGTCCCGACGCCGTCCTCATGGCGGTGGGTCTTCCCGATATCGACGGCATCAGCGCCGCCGAACAAATCATGGAGGACAATCCGCTGCCGATCGTCCTCCTCACGAGTCACTACGACACAGAGACGATCGATCGGGCGAAAGAGGCGGGCGTTATGGCCTACCTGCTGAAGCCGCTCCGAGAAGAGGAGCTTCTTCCCTCGGTGGAGCTGGCGATCTCGCGTTTCGAGGAGTTCATTTCGCTCCGCAAGGAGAATGAGGATCTCAAGAAAACTTTGGAAGCGCGCAAGACGATCGAGCGCGCCAAAGGCATCTTGATGAAAACGGAGCGCCTTTCCGAGGCCGACGCGTTCGCTCTGATTCAGAAAAAGAGCATGGATCTGCGCAAGCCGATGGCGGAGATCGCGCAGGCGATCATTCTCACGGAGGAGATCAAAAAGCAAAGGGACTGACGTGAACTATGCGTCGGCGCAAAGCTAAATGTATCGGCCGCGTAATCGGTGGGCACGGGCTGATCGTAAAGCAGGCACTTTTTCACGCGCTCAGGAGGGAAGACTGGAAATGACGCGGCTTTTCGAGAAACATTTTATGGCATAGAAGTTGCTCCACTAAATTCATAGGCAGGGAAGCTTCAAGAGCAAAGGCGCTCATCGAGAAACGATGAGCGCTTTTGCGTTTTAAGGCAAGGAGAACGAACATGGCTACGGGAATGACGCATGCGAGATCGGTGGCGGAGAAAATATTCGACAACATTATTTTTCTCGAAGAAGTTTTCGGCGACAGAGATGAGGAGGAGATACCGGATATTCCCGTGCTCGAACTGGCTCAATCGTTCGAGCTAAAAGGCCGGGGATAGCCTTTCAACTTCGACAATCGTCTCCGTTAGCAACGACGCGAGGGGAGACAAGGCAAAGGCGCCGACTCAAAAAGAGCGGGCGCCTTTTTGTTTGTGCAAGCAAACGAATGAACAAGATCGAAGCATACAAGAAAGAAAAAAACGGCCTCGATGTTCTCGCCGACGTGCCGCGTTACGCCGCCGAAGGCTGGGAAGCGATCACCGACGGCGATCGCGAGCGATTGAAATGGGCCGGTGTTTTTTTCCGTAAGCAGACGCCGGGTCATTTTATGATGCGCGTGCGCATACCCAACGGCATCACCGACTCTCGGCAAATCAGAACGATCGCGGAACTCGGCGAAGAATTCGGCAAAGGCTTCGCCGATATCACGACGCGCCAGCAGATGCAGCTCCGCTGGTTCGCGATCGGAGACGTGCCGGAAATTTGGCGGCGCCTTGAAAGCGTGGGACTCGTCTCGCTCCAGACCGGCATGGACAACATCCGCAACGTCGTCGGCTGTCCGGTCGCGGGACTCACGCCGAACGAGTTGTTCGACGCTTCGCCGGCGGCGCGCGAGTTCACTCAAATGTTCGTCGGCAACCGGGCTTACACGGATCTGCCGCGGAAATTCAACGTGACGATCACGGGCTGCCGCGAGAACTGCACGCATCCCGAGTCGCAGGACGTCGCGCTCACTCCTGCGACCAAAGAAATCGCCGGTGCGGAGGTCAAGGGCTTCAACGTCGCCGTCGGCGGCAAGATGGGCTCTGGTGGGTATCGCATCGCATCGCCGCTCGACGTCTTCGTCGGGGCGGCCGAGGCAGCGACGATCTGCAGCCACATCGTGCTTATCTTCCGCGATCACGGCATGCGCGAATTACGGACCAAGGCGCGCCTCGCGTTTCTTATCGAAGAGTGGGGCGTAAAAAAATTTCGCCGCGAGCTCGAGCGCCGCTGCGACCGGCCGCTCGCTGCGGCCGGTAAAGACGAGCGCGGCAAAGAGCGCACCGATCACGTCGGCATCTTTCGCCAGAAACAACCGGGGCTCAACTACGCAGGGCTCGCCGTTCCCATCGGCCGCGTCAGCACGGGTCAGATGGCCGAGCTGGCGCGCGTCGCCGAGGTTTACGGCAGCGGCGAGATCCGCATTACCGTCGGGCAAAATTTCATTATCCCCAACGTGCCCGACGCGAAAATCGGCTCACTGATCGACGAGCCGCTCTTGAAAGAGCTGCGCTACGATCCGTCGGAAATTATGCGCGGCCTCGTAAGCTGCACCGGGATGGATTATTGCCACTTCGCCTTGATCGAGACCAAAGGCTGGGCGCTGAAAACCGCGCGCGCGCTCGAAGACAAGCTCGGAAAAACTCAGCCCCTCAGCATGCACTGGTCGGGCTGTCCGGCGGGCTGCGGCAACCATGCGGTCGCCGACATCGGCCTTCTCGGCAAGAACATCAAGCTCGACGGCGAAGTCGCCGAGGCGGTCGATGTCTACGTCGGCGGCGCGACCGGCAGCGAGCCGAACCCGCCGATCAAAATTATGGAAGATGTTCCGTGCGACGATCTCCCGGACGTTCTTGCAGGGTTGGCCAAACACGGCGCGTTCAAGGCGATGCGCCAGCAGCTCAGAAAAATTCCTCAATCCTTCGCCGCCGAGAAGCCCGCCGAGAAGAAACCGGCGGCAGCCGTGATTCGGGCCGAAGAAATTCCGGAAGGCGCGGCCAAGCTCGTCCGCGTGAAAGGCCAAGAGATCGCCGTCTTCAAGCACAAAGGAAGACTGCACGCGGTCGACAACAACTGCCCGCACGAAGGCGGGCAGCTTTCGGCGGGATGGATCGAGGGCGACGAAGTCGTCTGCCCGCTGCACGGCTACAAATTCAACTTGAAGACCGGCGCGTGCTCGACCGACGCGAAGCTCGCAGCGCAAGTGTTTCAGCTCGCCGCCGAAGGCGACGGCTTTACCGTAGAGGAGTGAATTATGAAAGTAAAAAGTAAAAAGCATTCTCTGAGCAACGTCGAAGGGGTAAAAGTAAAAAGTCCGGAATTAGAAAAGTGGACGCGGCGTGATTTTTTAAAAGTTTCGGGCGTGAGCTCGCTCGGCCTCTTGCTGGGGAATTTGCCGGCGAACTGGATCGGCGGCGTTTACGCCGCCGACGGCCCGGAGACGCCGAAGATCCGCTTCGGCATCATCGCGCTCACCGACTGCTCCTCGATCGTGATGGCGCACGAGCTCGGATTGTTCAAAAAATACGGCATCGAATCGACGATATCGAAAGAAGCTTCGTGGGCGGTGATCCGCGACCGGATCAATTTAGGCGAAAACCAGGCGACGCACATGCTCTTCGGCATGCCGTTTTCTTCCACGATGGGACTTTTGGGCTCGCCGAAAAAGCCGATGATCATCCCTTTCGTTCTCAACCGCAACGGCCAGGCGATAACGTTAAAAAAAGAATTTCTCGCCAAAGGCATCAAAACTCCTCAAGCGCTCAAGCCGCTGGTCGACGAAGCGAAAAAAGGTGGCACCCCGATGACGTTCGCAATGACCTTTCCGCCGGGCACGCACGCGATGTGGACGCGATATTGGCTCGCCGCCGGCGGCATCAATCCCGACAAGGACGTGACGCTGATCACGATTCCGCCGGCGCAGATGGTGGCGAATATGAAAGTCGGCAAGATGGAGGGCTTTTGCGTCGGCGAGCCATGGGGGGCGCGCGCGATCGCCGACGGCATCGGCTACACCGCGGTGACGACGCAGCAGATCTGGAAGGACCACCCGGAAAAAGTCTTGGCCTTCACGCAGGAGTTCGCGGAGAAAAATCCCAAAACGGTCAAAGCGATCCTGCGCGCGATGTTCGAGGCGAGCCAGCACATCGATAAGCTGGAAAACCGGGCGCACATGGCCGAGGTGGTCTCGCAGCCGCAGTATATCAACACGCAAAAGGAAGTGATCCTGGGCCGCATGCTCGGCCACTACGATTACGGCGACGGACGCAAAGAGGAAGATTCCAACTACATGACCTTCTTTGTCCGCAATACCAATTATCCGTGGAAGTCGCACGGCGTCTGGTGGCTCACGCAATTCCGCCGCTGGGGCATGCTTCCCGAGCCGCCGGATTACAAGGGTGTGGTGAATCAAATCATTCGCCTGGACATCCAGCGCGAGGTCGCGAAGGAGATGGCGATCGAGCTGCCGAAAGAGGAGATGAAAAAAGAGACGCTCTTCGACGGCGTGGAGTTCGATCCCGCGAAGCCGGAAGAATACGTAAAAAAATTTCCCGTAAACAGCCTGGTCTAGGAGGCGCGATGACCAAACGGTTCGATCTTAGCGCGGTGGTTCTTCCCATGCTGGGTGTCGGCGTCGTGTTGCTCGTCTGGACGATACTCAGCACGACGGTGGCGCGCGATCTCCCGTCGCCGTGGAAAACTTGGGAAGAGAGCCGGCCGTACATTCTGAATCCGTTTTTTAAAAACGGCGAGATGAACCAGGGCATCGGCCGATTCGCATTGCTGAGCCTGTTTCGCGTCGCGAAAGGATTTTTGCTCGCGATTCTCATCGGCACGCCGATCGGCTTTCTCCTCGGTCTTTCGACTAAATTTCACAGCGCCTTCGATCCCGTGATTCAGGTGCTGAGGCCGATCTCACCGCTCGCCTGGCTGCCGCTCGGGCTAATCATCTTCCAAAAATCCGAGCCCGCTGCGATCTTCACCATCGCACTTTGCGCCATGTGGCCGACGGTGATCAACACGGCGGTCGGCGTCCGCTCGATCAGCCCGGAATATTTGAACGTCGGCAAAGTTCTCAAGCTCTCGCGCGTGAAGATGCTCCGGAAAATCATAGTCCCCGCTTCGCTGCCTTACGTCTTCACCGGCTACCGGCTCTCGCTCGGCCTCGCCTGGCTCGTCATCGTCGCCTCCGAGATGCTCACCGGCGCGCCCGGCGTCGGCGGATTTTTGTGGCAGGAATACAACAGCCTCGTCTACTCGCACATTATTCTCTCGATCATGTCGATCGGGCTGATCGGCTTCGCCCTGGACCGCTGCATGGGCGTGGTCGAGCGCAGGTTCAAGACCGCGTGAAGGGGAAACGGTGAGCTATCTCAAACTCGAAAGCGTAAGCAAAAGTTTTCCACGCCAGAACGGCGGAGCGCTGCAAATCCTCCGCGACGTCGATCTCGAAGTGGAGCAGGGCGAGTTCGTCTGCATCGTCGGCCGCTCGGGCTCGGGAAAAAGCACTCTGATTTCGCTTATCGCCGGCCTGCTCGAGCCGGCCCGCGGAAAAATTTTTCTCGAGGGCAAACCGGTTCGGGGTGCCGGACCCGAGCGCGGCATCGTCTTCCAAAATTATTCGCTGCTTCCCTGGATGACGGTCTTCGAGAACGTTTATCTCGCCGTGGACGCGGTCGCCAGCGGTGTTTCGGACAGCGAGAAGCGCGCGCGGACAGAACACTACGTCGATCTGGTGAATCTTAAAAATGCCGCCGGCAAACGGCCGCGTGAGCTTTCCGGCGGAATGCGCCAGCGGGTCGCGGTGGCGCGCGGCCTCGCGATGGAGCCGAAGGTGCTCTTGCTCGACGAGCCGTTCAGCGCGCTCGACGCGCTCACGCGCGCGACTCTTCAAGAAGAGCTGGCGCGGATCTGGATCGAGACGAAGAAAAGCGTGGTGATGATCACCAACGATATCGACGAGGCGATTCTCCTCGCCGATTATATATATCCGCTGACTTCCGGGCCCGGCGCGACGCTCGGGCCCGCGATCGAAATCACCGCGCGCCGCCCGCGCTCGCGCAAGCAGCTCAGCGGCGGGGCCGAATATCACCGGCTCAGAAAGGAAATGCTTCAGTTTTTGGTCAATAGCCGGAACGAATCGAAATCATCGTTTCATTTTGCGGAGGAAGCGAAATACGCATGATTCCTTTACTGGAATTGACCCAGCTCGGTAAGAGCTACCCGGCGCTGCAAGGCGAAACCGTCATCGTCAAGGATTTCAATCTGCGTATCGCCGAGGGCGAGTTTGTCTGCATTATCGGCCATTCCGGCTGCGGTAAATCGACCGTGCTCTCGATCGCCATGGGGCTCAACGAGGCGACCGAGGGCGGCGTCATCGTCGCTGGCCGGGAAATTTCCGGTCCCGGTTTGGACCGCGGCGTCGTGTTCCAATCGCCCGCGCTGCTGCCGTGGCTCACGGCGCGCGAGAACGTGCTGCTCGCGCTCGATCAGGTTGCAGGCCGAAGTTCACGCAAACAGAAAAATGAGTCGGCCGAGAAATATCTCGCGCTGGTAGGACTCCAGGACATCGGCGACAGTTACCCCGAGCAGTTATCCGCCGGCATGCGCCAGCGCGCGGGTATCGCGCGGGCTTTCGCGCTCGAACCGAAAGTCCTCCTGCTCGACGAGCCGTTCAGCCTGCTCGACGTCGTCACGCGCATGGAGCTGCAGGACGAGCTGATGCGAATCTGGGAGCGCGAGCGGAAGACCGTTCTCATGGTGACGCACGACGTGGACGAGGCGCTCCTCCTCGCCGACCGCATCGTCATGATGACCAACGGGCCGGCGGCGACCGTGGGTGAAATTCTCGAAGTTCGATTTCCGCGGCCGCGCCGGAGATTCGAGCTTTTGACCGAGTCCGAATACGAGCGACTCAGAAGCCATCTGATTACGTTTCTCGAAGAGCGCGCGAACCTGCGACCGCGGGAGGGCGCTGGGAAAAGAATTGTGTCGGCTCCCGCAAAGCCGAATGGTTCCAACGGGCAGATCAGTCATTCCATCTCGGACGAAGAACGATTCGTCATCAAAAAGTATACAGGCTTCAACCGATTTCGCGCCAAGTACCGGGTGGAGGAGCCTAAAGCCGATCGCGGCGGAACCAACGGTGATGCGGGAGTGAAAAGTCCATGAACATGCCGTCTTGTTCCGAGGTTGTGAGGGTTGCGGCGGACGCCGCTTCGTGCGTCAAGCTCTCTTTGTCGCAAGCGTTTTCGGCCGGCCGGCTCTGGATCATCTTCCTCACGCCCCTATGGTCCACATGGTTGTATTCGCCGTTGCCCGGCATTGCCTGGCTGCTCGTGAATGTGAAGCGGGAACTGGCGCCGAAATGGCGCGCGGTAAAAAAATAGCCGGATCGTATTTAATTGCGGAGGACAGAGCCATCGGGAATAATGGAATAGAGCGGTGGAAGAAATCGTACTGCCCGTACTGCGGAGTCGGCTGCGGTCTGCTCGCGGGAATGCAAAACGGCTCGGTGGTGAAGATCAAAGGCGACCCGGACCATCCGTCCAGCCTAGGCGACCTGTGCGCCAAAGCGGTCTATCTGCCCGAAACGCTGAGAACTGCGGATCGCTTGCTTTACCCCCAGATGCGGCGCTGCCAGGACGGCGCCTTTACGAGGGTCTCATGGAAAACCGCGCTTGGTTCCGTGGCGGGAAAATTTCGCGACGTCATCGACCACCATGGGCCCGATGCGGTCGCATTTTACGGCTCGGGACAGCTTACTACCGAAGAATATTACGTCGGCAACAAGCTCGCTAAGGGCTTTCTCGGCACGAACAACTTCGACACCAACTCCCGCCTGTGCATGGCCTCGGCCGCCATCGGCTACAAGACGTCTCTCGGCGCCGATGGGCCGCCGCTTTGCTATGACGATCTCGATCTGGCGAACTGTTTCCTCCTCATCGGCACCAACACGGCCGACTGCCATCCGGTGATTTTCAAGCGGATCAAGCGGAGAAAAATGCAAAATCCCGACGGCGTCTTGATCGTTGCGGTCGATCCGCGCCGGACCGAGACCGCCGACTTCGCCGACCTCCATTTGCCGATCCGGCCGGGCACGGACATCGCGCTCTTAAACGCCATGCTGCACGTGCTGGTGAGAGAAGATCTAATCGATCTCAAATTCATTCTCAAACACAGCAACGGCTTCGCCGAGACGATCGCGACGGTAAAAAACTACCCGCCCCAGGTCGCGGAAAAAATCTGCGGCCTGCCGGCGTGTCTCATCGAGGAAGCCGCTCTGATCTTCGGCAAGGCGGAGAACGCCGTCACGCTCTGGAGCATGGGCGTGAACCAGAGCACCTCCGGCGTGCACAAGAACAACGCGATTCACAATCTCCACCTCGCCACGGGAAAAATCGGCAAGCCGGGCTCAGGCCCATTCTCGCTCACCGGCCAGCCGAACGCGATGGGCGGACGCGAGGTCGGCGGCATGGCGCATCTGCTTCCCGGTTACCGGGAAGTCACGGACGTTCGGCACCGCGAAGAGATCGCGCGGGCGTGGGGAATTCCCGCCGAACGGATATCGCCGGCGCCCGGCCTGTCTGCGATCGATCTCTTCGAGGCGATGGAGCGGGGAGAAGTGAAAGCGGTTTGGATTCTCGGCACCAACCCGGCCGCCTCTCAGCCGCATATCGACCGGGTCGAGCAGGCGCTGAGAAGGGCCGAGATGGTCGTCGTCGAAGACGCCTATCATCCGACGGAGACGACGCAATTAGCCCACGTTCTGTTGCCGGCGGCGCAATGGTCGGAAAAAGAGGGCGTGATGACGAACTCCGAGCGGCGCATTACCTACATGCCGCAGCTCACCGACCCGCCGGGCGAAGCGCTGCCGGACTGGAAAATCTTGACGCTTTTCGCGCGCGAGATGGGATTCGAAGAAGCTTTTCCTTACGAATCGGCGGAAGAAATCTTCGCCGAGTTCGTCCGGCTGACGCGCGGAACGTTGTGCGATTATTCGGGCGCGAGTTACAAGCGGCTCAAAGAAGGCCCGCTTCAATGGCCCTGCCCGGCCGATGACCATCCGGGCACGGCAAGACTTTACGGCGATTTTCACTTTCCGGCCGCCGACGGCAAGGCGAACTTCGTCGCCGTCGGTCATCAAGAGCCGTTCGAGACGCCCGACGGAGAATACCCGCTGGTTCTTACCACGGGCCGAGTCAAGAACCAGTGGCACACGATGACTCGCACCGGAAAAGTCGGCAGCCTGCGCAAAATCTGTCCCGAGCCTTTTCTCGAAATGAATCCGGCGGACGCAAAAGGCGGCGGTATTCGCGACGCCGATTTCGTCGAGGTCGTCTCGCGGCGGGGCAAGGCGGTCGTGCAGGTTCGCGTCACCGCGGAGACACGGCAGGGCACCTGCTTCATGCCGTTTCACTGGGGGAGACGATTCGGTTTTTATAAGGCGGCGAATAATTTGACGGTGACCGCGAGAGATCCGGTCTCGCGCCAGCCGGAGCTCAAAGCGTGCGCCGTGACGGTGCAAAGACTTCCGGATTTTCCTCAGGGTCCGCCCGCGTCGCCGTGATGCCCAAGAGGTAAGCAGGGTGTGGTCAAGAAAGAGGCGTTGCATCGCCGTGAAGGGGAAAATATCCCTTGCATTCGTTACAGTTCTGATATAAACGCCATGGCATATTCATTGCTCCACTGGGTCGAAGGCAAGGAGGCCTTTTTGACCGCCAAGGCAAGGGCGCCTAGTTCGTAGGAGGATTAGACGCCTTTTTTTACGTCAAGGGATTTCGCTAACTCAACTACCGAGCAGGGCACACTTAACGGAGGATTATTTTTATGGTGAAAACAAATATGGCACGGACAGCCGTGATCCTCACGCTCATTCTGTTTGGCTCGAGGTTTACCTATGCTGCCGAGGAACCCAAACCTGCCGCTCCGGAGGCCCAGCCTGCTGCCGACGAGCCCAAGCCTCTGGGACCTGGGTTGTTCAGCCTCGACAGCAGCGTCGGCGTGGTGGATAACGCCATCGACCAAGGAAGATCGGCAGTCGAAAAGTTCTTGGGAATCGGCATTAGCGGCTTTTTCGATTCGAGCTGGACGTGGGCCTCTACTCATCCGGGCTCAGCCAACGGCCACCACATCAGCGGACGCTATTTCGATCAGGACTACAACCAGCTCATCTTCAACAATTTCAATCTGACGCTGGACAAGCCCGAAAAGGATTGGGGGGTGGGTTTTCATCTGGTCGGCGATTTTGGCCGCACGGGACAGTTGTTGAGGCAGGCGACGTTATGGCACGCCAAGCTGCAACGTGAAGGCGCTGCGGAGCTAAGAGAGGCCTTCTTCACGTTCACCATACCTATCGGCGAGGGACTGCAAGTCAAAGGTGGAAAGTTCGTGACCCCTATGGGCACGGAAATCCTTCCCGCGCCTGGAGCTTATAACGACAACATCTCCCGGTCGTTTGCGTTTAATTTCGGCGTGCCTATCACCCACACCGGCGCTATGTTTACCTACCCGTTTACTAAAATCTTGAGCGCCAACGCCGCATTGATTACGGGATGGGACAATCCTAATGACAACAACAGCGCGCCGTCGTTCATGGGCGGGGTCAATTTTACTCCCGCCGACGCCTTCGCTTTGGCCAGCAATTTAATGGTCGGTCCGGAACAAAAAAAGAATACCAACCACACCCGAGTCACCTGGAGCAACGTAGCCACGATCAAGCCTGTTGACCCCGTAACAATTTATTTCGAATACACGCTCGGTCATGAACAGCATGCGCTGACGCCTGTGGGACAGGTTTGCAGCAAAGGGGGGGCGTTCTGCCGGGACGCGTGGTGGCACGCGTTCGCCGGGATTCTCTCGTACGGCTGGACCGATCGTTTTACCACGGCCGGCAGGTTGGAGACGTTTATCGACAGTCAGGCCGCCCGTACGGGAGGCTTGGCAGCTACAAATCCGGTGAGCCACGTCAACCTCGGCGAAATGACGCTGACGGCCGCTTACAAATTCACCGCCAAACTCCTTGGCCGGGCAGAATTGCGTCAAGACTGGGCTAATAAGAGCGTCTTTCTCAGACGAAACGCGGCCGCCGACAAGGCGCAGACGACATTGGCGCTTCAAGCGATTTATGGGTTCTGATTGATTTTTTGGCAGAAGAAAGGAGCTTTAATGGGTTTTCAAAATAATATCGTCGCAGTCTGCCTTTTTGGGATAGTTGGTCTTGGCATTTTAAACGTCGGAAGCTGTGGTCACAATCCCCGCTACGTTTCGGCGTTTGCCGGGCCGGAACTCGCGTCGCGCGTGGAGCGCGAGCCCGCTGAGATCAAGGGTAAACTTTTGCGATCGTAAATAGGGAATCTTGGCGGTACGCCCCGGGGTCGGTATTGGTTCGTATAGTCGGGTAAGCGTGCAAGGCGCTGTCTTTATTCGCATCTACGAGTTGATCGGTTTTAGTTGATCTTTTGATCCTGTCTTCTATCCTAAATCTCCTTCAAAGCACCGGGTGACTTCCGTGGAGAATTGACTTTTTCTCCCCGGCGAGCCACCCTGGTATTTCAGCTCTTCACGTCGGCTATCGACGGCGGCATCGTGCGATAAAGTGTGACTTCGGAGCGGTGTCGGAGATGATTGAACAAGGAAAGAAAGGATCGCGCTACAGTAGGGGAATGAGCCCCCTGCTTTTAATGGTTCTATTCGTGGCGCTATCTTTTTTGGCCTTTACCTTCTTAGGACGAATCCACTTTCAAGAGAAAAAAGTCAATCCGCCGGCCGGTCGCGATCTCTTCAAAAGACTCTCGATCGAAAAGCCGGAGAAAGTTATGCAGGCCCCGGATTTCACCCTGGAAGATCCTTCCGGCAAGCGCTTGGGTCTCAAAGACCTGAAGGGCAAAGTCGTCTTTCTTAGTTTTTGGGCCACCTGGTGTGTGCCGTGCCGCGAGGAAATGCCCTTGATGGAGAAACTTCAGCGAGAGTTCAGAGAACAGGTGCTGGAAATCGTGGCGGTGAATTTCAGGGAGGATAAGAAAACGGTGCGGCAATTTTTCGCCGAGCTTGGCTTAAGTTTCACGTCACTGGCGGATGAGAACGGCAAAGTCGGCGAGGAATACGGCGCGTGGTCGTTGCCGCTTACCTATCTTATCGACCGCAACGGCGACTTCATCGGCAAGGCGATCGGCGACCGAAGATGGGACAGCGAAGACGCGCGGGCGTTTTTCCGCGACCTTCTCCGCCAGAAGAACTGACCACAGAGGGCGCGGCGCAGCCGGCCTTTGTCTGTTGATCTCCCGCACCGGGATGGATAAAGTACGATTTCATGGCCATAGCCACCATTGAAGAAGCGATTGACGATATCCGCCGCGGCCGGATGGTCGTCCTGATGGACGACAAAAACCGGGAGAACGAAGGCGATCTCTGCATGGCGGCGGAGAAGGCGACGCCCGACGCGATCAACTTCATGGCGCGCTTCGGCCGCGGCCTCATCTGCTTGACGCTGACCGAAGAGCGGGTCAACCATCTGGGACTGCACATGATGGTGTCGGAAAACACTTCGCCGTTCGGCACCGCCTTTACCGTCTCGATCGACGCGGCGGAAAACGTGACGACGGGAATCTCCGCGGCCGACCGCGCGCACACGATTCTTACCGCGGTCGCCGACGCCGCTGTGCCGGAAGATCTGGTGACGCCCGGCCATCTTTTTCCGCTAAGGGCGAAAAACGGCGGTGTTCTGGTGCGCGCGGGACAGACGGAAGGGTCTGTGGACTTGGCGCGGCTCGCCGGGCTCAAGCCCGCCGGCGTGATCTGCGAGGTCATGAACGACAACGGCACCATGGCGCGGCTCCCGGACATCGAAAAGTTCGCCGCCGAGCACGGCCTCAAAGTCGTGACGGTCGCCGACCTGATTCAATACCGGTTGCAAAACGATTTCCTGGTTTACAAGGTGGCTTCCGCGTGCCTGCCGACGAAATTCGGCGGCGATTTTCAGGCCGTCGTCTATAACACGCACGTCGATCAAAGCGAGCATCTGGCGCTGATCAAAGGCGAGATCGACGCCAATGAAGAGACGCTGGTGCGCGTCCACTCGAAATACATTCCCGGCGACGTTTTCGGCTTTGAATTTTTAAACACCGGAAAATTGATCCAACAGTCGATGGAGATGATTGCCGAAGAAGGCAAAGGGGTGATTTTGTACTTGCAGACCGAGGGCAAGGAGTTGCGGCCTTCGCGCATGACCTATCCGACCGTCGGCGGCAAGAGAAAAACCGACATGAATCCGTCGTTCGTCTATCAGGCGGATTTTCGCGAGTACGGAATCGGCGCGCAGATTTTGCGCGATTTAGGCGTGAGAAAGATGCGCTTGCTGACCAACAATAGAAGAAACCTCGTCGGCCTTTCCGGCTACGGCCTGGAGGTGACGCGGTTAATTCCGATCTCGTCGGAGGCCGAACCGCCCCGGGCGGCCGCCGAGAGCCAGCCGAAAAAGAGGTAAACAATGCCGATTTACGAGTACCGCTGCGACGACTGCGATAAAGCTTTCGAGGCGCTGGTCCGCTCGGCGAGCGAAGCGGTCGCGTGCCCGTCGTGCGCGAATCCAAAGGTGGAACGGTTGCTTTCGGTTTTCAGCTCGGGGCGGGATATCAAAAATCTTGGCGGAACGGGCGGAGGCTGCGGTTGCTCACCGCGGACTTGCGGCTGCCACTAAGATAAAGGATGAGGGCGGAGGGATGAGGGATGAATGCTTTCGGAGATTGTCCTTCAGTCGAGCTTCGGTGGATTGAGATAACCGGGAAGCGCGGACCTTAGCGCTTTGAGCGTCACGTCCAGATTCGGAAACAACCTTTCTTCGATCAGCTCGTTGTTCACCCAAAAATCCAAAGACGGACCTTCGATAAAATTCAGGTCGAGCAACCGCTCGCCCACCGGCTCGCCGGTGATCAAAAGGCGCACCGAGTAACCCGCGTCGATAATCAGCGCGCGCGCGCCGGCGGGAAGCTCCAGCGTCTTCTTAATCCGCCCCAAGCGGTCGGCCGGATAGGTGCCCACGCCGAGGGAAACGTAATTCCATCCAAGCGGCGCCTGGGCCAGATCTTTCAACGTGCGCGGGTTGATATCGACGACGTTGCGGACCGCCTGCTCCTGCTTATAGTCCTTCAGCAGCTCGTAAGTCCACTTCTCGATGATGCCGCGTCCGAGCGCTTCCGATTTTTCGCGCTCCTTGACCGGGCCGCGTTCGATCCACCATTTGACCTCTTCCGCGGGCGGATTTGTTTTTTCCTCGGCCATAACTTCAAGAATTTTATATTTTGGATTTTAGATTGAAGAACAGCGAAGCGCCTCGCCTCAGATCTTGAACTCATCCAGAGTATTCGGAGCAAAAAGGTTTTTCAAGTCGAGCCGGCTCTTGATGAGACCCTGTTCGTTCGCGTACTGCACGAGCGTCTCGAGCACGTGACGGTTGGCTTCCAGTCCGTAGGGCCATAGCTCCCCGCCGCCGAAGATTTCTCTCTCTTCTTCCATCTCCGCGATCGACCAGGCGAGCATGTATTTAAGCGCGGAAAATTCGTACATCGATTCCTGGCAGAGCTGCTTCGACTCGGCAAAGGCCTTGCATAAACTCTGCGCCACCCACGGATGTTTCTCGTAGAATTCTTCGCGGAGCGCGACGGTGTGCATGATGGGAAAAAGTTTCGTCCGCCGGTAATAGTCTTTTTCCACTCTGACAAAATCGGGGATGAGCCGTCCAATCTTGGGCGAGCGGCGGACGAAGGGCGACGGCATGTGCGCGGAGATCATCGCGTCGATCTCGCCCCGCTCCAACATGGAAGAGAGGGTTTGATCGGCGCCGATCGGCCGGATGTCGATCGCCTTCGGCAGATCGTGCTTCACTTTGTCCTCGCGCCCCGGATGCTCTTCGCCGCCGGTAAACCATTTCATCTGCTCGGGCTTGACGTCGTACTCGTGTTGCAAAATGCCTCGCGCCCAGATCGCCATCGTAATTTGATATTCCGGCACGCCGACGCGCTTGCCGGCCATATCCTTCGGCTCTTTGATGCCCGACGCTGTGTTGATGTAGATGCACGAATGACGGAAGGCGCGCGAGGGAAAAACCGGAATGGCGATGAGCCTGGGAAATCCTTTCTCGCGCGCCATCAAATACGATCCCATGGAAAGCTCGGCGGCGTCGAACTCGCCGTAGCGGAGCATGCGCCAGAAAGTTTCTTCGACGCGAAGCGGCAGGTAAGTCAAATCCACGCCTTCGACCTGGACCCTGCCGTCTTGCAGCGCGCGCGTGCGGTCGTAATCCCAACAGGCCAACGTGAGCTTGATTTTTCCCATTCTTTCCCTCACCGAAATCAAAGCTTGTTTTTCAATCCGCCAAAGAACTGCAAAGCGCCGACGACAAACTGCTCGCCGGCGCCGCCGAGCACCAGAGCCGCTTCGCCTGACGCCAGGGTCGTCCGGCGCAAAATTTCGTACGGCTTGCCGCGAAACTCGACTTCGTGTCCAATCGCAAACTCTTTGAGACGCAAATGGTCCGATAGCGGATCGATCCTTTCCATCGTTCCGACGGTCATATCACATTGCGAATGAAATCTGAAATTCCGGGCGTGCGTTCGAGAATTGACAAGGCGGTGTCCTGAGATTAAAGTTCCGAGGATGACAACCGAGCCAACACGCATCGCCGTCATGGGCACGGGCGCGGTGGGCGGGTACTTCGGCGCGCGGCTTTCCGCCGCCGGACACAACGTCGCTTTCATCGCGCGCGGCGATCATCTCGAAGCGATGCGCCAAGGCGGGCTCAGAATAAAAAGCGTCAACGGCGACTTCGAAATCCGCGCGCGCTTTACCGACGATCCGAGAGAGATCGGGCCCGTGGATGTGGTTCTTTTCTGCGTCAAGTCCTACGACACCGAAGAGGCGGCGGCGACGTTGGCGCCGATGGTCGGCGACCGGACCGCGATTCTGTCGCTGCAAAACGGCGTCGACAACGCCGACAAAATCGCCGGGCGCTGGGGCAAAGAGCGCGCGCTCGGCGGCGTGGTTTATCTCGGCGCTCTGGTCCCGACTCCCGGACAGATCACGCACAGCGCCGGCGGCCGCATCGTCCTGGGAAATCTGGACGGACAACCGGACGAGAGCGCCAGACGGGTCGAGCGGATTTTTACTTCGGCCCAGATCCCGTGCGCCGTCAGCGCCGAGATTCGCAAAATCATGTGGACCAAGCTCGTCTGGAACTCTCCCTTTTGCGCGATTTCCTGTCTCGCGCGCGCGACGGTCGAAGAGATTCTCGAATCGGATTCTTTGCGCCGGCTCGCGGCGGACTGCATGGAAGAGGTGAGAGAGGCGGCGGGCACGGCCGGCATCGAGCTCGCACCGTCGATCGTCGATGAGACGTTTCATTTCTCGCGCGGTCTCGGGAAATTCAAGCCGTCGATGTTGCAAGACCTCGAAGCCGGCAAGCCGCTGGAGTACGAAGCGCTGAACGGAATCGTCGTCGATGTGCTCAAGCGACAGGGTAAGAGAGCGTCGATCAACGAAACCGCCGTCGCCGTGCTAAAATTTTTAGATCGGAGGATTCGCGCGGAAAAGAGCCGATGAATCTTCAATCCATGAAACACTGCATTCGGCTGCTGGCGTTTTTGCCGTTTCTGATTTTCGTTGCGGGCGCCCGCGCGCAGGCGACGAGCGGCGCCCTCGCTGAGAAAGGCCAATATATTTTTTCGCTAACGGGAGGTTGCGCATGCCACTCGCCGCCGAAGGGAACGCCGCACGCCGGCGGGCGGGAATTTCCGCTGCCCATCGCGAAGGTTTATTCGACGAATCTCACCGGCGACAAGGAAACCGGCCTGGGAAAGTGGTCGGATCAACAAATTCACGACGCGATGGTGAAGGGGATTCGGTCGAGCGGCGAGAAACTTTTACCCATCATGCCCTACGAAGCTTACTCCGGCATGGCGGATGAAGACGTGAAAGCCTTGATTGCTTACCTCCGAACGCTCAAGCCGGTGCGCAAGGAAACTCCGGCGCTGAAAACGTGGGCGCCTTTGTACCGGCCGTTGGGAATGTTTGTCTGGTCGAATCTCGTCGCCAAAACTTTCACCTCGGTTCCGAAAGCGCCCCCGGGCGGCGTCGAGCGCGGACGCTACCTCGTTGATCATGTCGCGTTCTGCGGCGACTGCCACACGCCCCGAAACTCGATCGGCATCCCGCAGCCGGCGTTTTATCTCGCGGGCGCGAAGAAAAACCCGCTGCTCAACGTGGAGATTCCGAACATCACGCCGGACAAAGAGACCGGCATCGGAAGTTGGAGCCGGAACGACATCGCCGAGCTGCTGCTCACGGGCGCCAAACCGGACCTCGACAACGTCCAGGGACTGATGTGGGAAGTGATCGAAGCCGGCTATAAAAATATGAAAAAAGATGACGCGCTCGCCATCGCGGACTATCTCAAGACCGTCCGGCCTGTGAAGAATAAGATCAATTGATCGGCCTCCGTCGCATCAATTACCTTCTGTCCGGAATCCTAAAGATCACCTGTCTCTTTATCTCGTGTGTCGTATACTCAGTTTGCGTGACATCCCATTCTGTTAGATCTCCCCTGAGTTCGATGGTCAACGACTGACTATCCACTGACCAGCCTACGACTTGGGCGTAGAAGTGGTCATACGAAGGAAGCATTGTTTTGCTATGGGACTCCACAAACGGCGTAAGTTCAGTTATTTCCTCAGCAGCGCCCAATTGCGGCGATATCCGGAAAATAACTACGTGGGAATTACTGCTGCCTTCAAAATCAGTTATTGCCACCATCGTGCTATCTGGAGACCACGAGATATCCGCGTCTCGTCCATACGAATACAACACCACTGGCTTCCCTGGATCTAGTTTTGAACGTATCCAAATCCGGTGCTCTAGATACACGTCATTAAAGGCGCCTTTCATTTCCTCTTTCCCGTAGAAGTGCTCAAAGTGCCCGTCCGGCGAAGAATGGGTACCTCAACTCCCGTGATCTGGCGCGGTTGTGTGTAGTACTCAACGGCGAGCGCGGGGTCGACGGGAAGAATGCCTAAAGCGAGGAGTGTTGCGGTTAGAGTGGTGAGGAGAAATGTTCTACCCCAGAGAATTTGCATATGGGTTAGACAGCATACTTAATCGGATCTTCAACCCCCGCCTCTTTAAATCCCTTCCGCCTCAACTGGCAGCTATCGCAGCGGCCGCAGGCCAATCCTTCCGGCGTGGGATCGTAGCAGCTCCACGTAAGCGAATAATCAACTCCCAGCTCCAGGCCCTTCTTGACAATCTCCGCCTTCGTTGATCGGATCAGCGGCGTGTGAATTTTTATCTTGGCTTTGCCTTCCACTCCGGCTTTGGTCGCGAGGTTCGCCATCGTTTCAAATGCCCGGACGTATTCCTCGCGGCAGTCGGGGTAGCCGCTGTAGTCGAGTTGGTTGGCGCCGAAAAAAATATCCGCGGCGCCGATTTTCTCGGCCAGCGCGAGACCGAACGAGAGAAAGATCGTGTTCCGCGCGGGGACATAGGTCGCGGGAATGCCGCGCGAGAGTTCCTCCGGGCTGCGACTTTTCGGCACGTCGATCTCGTCGGTCAGAGCCGAGCCGCCGATGGCGCGGAGATTAAATTCGATGATCAGGTGCTTTTCAGCGACGCCAAGAGAGCCGGCGACCTTAAGCGCGGCTTCAATCTCGCGCTCGTGGCGTTGGCCGTAGCGGAAGCTGAGCGGATGAACTTCGTAGCCGTCACGCTTGGCGATCGCCAGCGCCGTGGCCGAATCGAGTCCGCCGCTGAGAAGGACGACAGCTTTTCGAGGCATGACCGCATGGTAAGGAGAGACGGTTAAAAAGACAAGGCGACCTATGCTATACTTCCGGCGACGGTCAGGCAGGGAGAGGAGCCCCGATGCTGTATCTGTTGCGGCCGTTTCCATTATCGTGGGAAGGCGAGAATCAGCAGCGCCTGGAGGCGTTTGCAGTCCGACTGGAGAAGGTCGAGCCTTACTTCGAGGCGCACGTGCAGCGCGCCTGCTTTTACGCGCTGAACTTCGGCAAATGGATCGGCCTCTCCGAAAATGAGATGAGGCTGCTTTATCAGGCGACGTTCTTTCACGATGCCGGCAAGGTTTCTATTCCCCCGAAGATATTGCAGAAGCCGGGCCCGCTCACGCCGGAGGAATTCGCCGTCATGAGCAACCATCCGACGCTCGGCGAGGAAATGTGCTTGAAGCTCGGCCCGCTCGAAGAAATCGCGCCCCTGGTCGCCGCGCATCACGAAAAATTGGACGGGAGCGGTTACCCTAGAGGTCTCAAAGACAAAGACATTCCCTTACTCGCCCGCATCCTCGCGACGATCGAGATCTACGACGCGCTGCGCAGCGAGCGCGTTTACAAGCAGCCCTTTTCCCTGGAAAAGAGCATCGAGATCCTCCGGCAGGAAGCCGTCGCCGGCCATCTCGACCGCGCGCTGGTCGATGAATTCGTCAAATTCGGCGAGAGCCAGTACGTCGATCCGGATATTCTGGCGGTGGATTTTTTCCGCGATCCGGAAAAGCCGGCGCTCGCGCGCACGACTCAGGCGAAACCCGCGCCGAAGCTGGCCGAGGTCGCGCTTCAAGAAACCCCGACGGAAGCGAATTCGGAAACACCGCTCACGGTTCTTATCGCGGAAGACAACGCGGATCAGATGGAGATTCTCCAGACGATTCTCGGCCAGGGCAGATATCGCATCCTCTGCGCGATGGATGGCGAAGAGGCGTGGGAGAAGCTCGCGAGCGAGCGGGTCGATATCGCGCTGTTGGACATTATGATGCCGAAGATCACCGGGCTCGAAGTCTGCCGCCGGCTGCGTGAAGATCCGCGGATGAAGAACATGTACGTGATCTTTCTCACCGCGATGGTTTCCGGCGAAGATCGGGTCAAAGGTCTGGAACTCGGCGCGAACGATTACATGACCAAGCCTTACTACGTTCCTGAATTGATGGCGCGCTTGAGCGTCGGCGAGCGCTTGACGCGCCAGCGCCGCGAGATAGAAAAACACGCGGCGCACGATGCGCTGACCGGCTTGCACAACCGCAGGACGTTCGAGGAGCGGCTGAACCACGAATTCGCGCGCGGCAAGAGGTACAGCCGCCCGCTGTCGATTTTGATGCTCGACGTCGATGACTTCAAACAGATCAACGACCAGTACGGCCATCACTGGGGCGACGTGGTGCTCCAGGCGGTTGGGCGGGTGCTGGCCGAGAGGACGCGCAAGAGCGACATCTCGGCGCGCTACGGCGGCGAGGAATTTATCCTGATGCTGCCCGAAGTCGGGCTCGAAGGCGGAGCGCAGGCGGGGGAAAAGCTGCGCCAGGAGATCGCCAGCTTGAAATTCGATCCCGACTCCGGTCCGTCGTTTTCCTTGACGGTCAGCATCGGCGTCGCCTCGACTTCCGCGCGCCGCTACGAAGACGGCCTGGGGGTGGTCAAAGAGGCCGATCTCGCTCTCTACCGGGCCAAGAGAACCGGGAAAAACCGCGTCGAATTCAGCGCCGACTGAATTCCACCACCGCCGCCAAAGTCACTTCACGACAAAGGGCACACGGTCGATCGCCTTCAATTCGGTGACGTGGTCCGTCGCGACGACTCTGAGCTCCAGCATGTGGTTTCCGGGCTTGATCCCCGTCAACGTTCCGTTCTCGCTCTGAAACATTCCCATGAGCTCGCCGTCCACGTAGGCGTGGACGTGGCTGCCGCGGCGTCCTTTGACGAGCTTGAATTGGAGCGGCACCTGATCGCCCTTGATGACCTCGCCTTTTTTCGGCGACAGAATCTTGACGCCAGCGCCTTCCGCGGGTTTGAGATCGGCGGCCGCGGGCGTTTTTTGCCGGTCCGTCGCGGGTATGTCCATGCCCTTCATTTGGCCCTGTTGAGGCAAACCTGCGGCCGGCAAAAGAACGATTGCGAGCGAAAAAGCGGCGCCACTGAGATGCTTCATCCATCCTCCCCGCGATTGACTCTCAAGGCCCGGCGCGAAAGCCGCTGTATTTTTCCAGTTCCTCGGGCATCAAAAGTCCTTCGTAGCGGCGCGCGCCGATGATCCACGTCGGATAACCTTTAATGTCCAAGGTCTCGCAGACGGGCGCCTGCGCGGCGCGCGGCCCCAGCGGACTGCACTCGACGTAGGGCAATCGATCGGCGGCGGCGCCGAACATTTCTTTTTGCTCCCGGCAATGGGGACACCACGAAGCGCCGTAAAATTTCGCGCCGGTCTTCGCCAGGTGCTCGGCCAGCAGCCGGAGCCTGGGATCGTCCGCGCCGGCGCCGCTCCATGCGCCGGCGTAATGCAGATGGAGCGCGAGCACGAGCAGAAGCGCGGCGGGAAGCGTCGTCACGAGCCACGGCGTCCACGAAACGTGCGGCGCATCAGCCGGCCGCCGATAAGCGATCACCGCGAAAATCGCGATCATCAAGGCGAGCGAGGAAAGACAGTAAGGGCAGGCGGCCTGTAACTCCGTAAACGAGATCGCGGTCAAGTAACCGCTGTAGAGCGCGCCGAACAACGCAACGATCCACGCGAGCTTCCAACGCAGGCCGGAGTGTTTGACGAAAGCGATCGCGGCGAGACTCGTGTAGGCGAGCAAGCCCCAGAGCGAAATCGGCAGGCCGAAGAGTTTCGACCAGTGGCTGGCGAGCACGATATCGCAGCCGCTGCCGACCGCGCAGCCGGCGAGGGCGCCGCCGCGCCAGGCGGATACTGTGAGATAACCCGCGAGCGTGATGCCGGCGATCGCCAGGACGAAAAGCAGCCAGTCGGGAGCTGCGCTTAGCCGGGCCTGCCGGCCCGTCTCCGGGGCGTCGTATTTTCTTCTCGATGCTTTACCCATTTGCGGCCAACTCCGCTACTTGACCACAAATTCAATTTTATCTCCAGCGTCCAATTCGGTCTGATGATCTTCGGCGACGACGCGAAGTTCCAGGGTGTGGCGCCCGGGGCGGATTCCCGTAAGCGTTCCGCTCCGGCTCTCGAACATGCCCATCAACTCGCCGTCCACGTAGGCGTGAACGTGATGCCCTCTTTTTCCCGCGACCATCTTGAACCGGATCGGCACTTGATCGCCGCGAAAAACTTCTCCGTCCTTGGGCGAGAGAATTTTGATCTCGGCCCCGTCGGCCGGCTCAAGCGCGCTGGCGGCTGAGGCGGCGGTCTGATGCCGGCTGTGCGCGCTGGGCGGCAAAACCGTGAGCAGGCCGCTGACGGCGAGGATCGAAAAACCGAGGAGGCTCTCTGTGCCGATTCTCCGGAGCGCTCGCCGACGCAGAAGCGTATCTTCGCGCGCCGCTTTAAAAAGCGCCGGCTTGGTGGAAAATAAATTGACCGCGCCGAGTGTCGCCATCAGAAGAAAGAGAAAAAATTTCGCCAGCAAAACTCTGCCGTAGTCGCTGCCAAAGAGCCCATTCCAGCTCTGCACGTAGACCCAACTCTGATAGAGGCCGGTGAAAAGGAGAAGGGCGACGCACACAAGCGCGAGCCGGGAGAAGCGGCCGACGGTTTCGGCGGCCCATGCAAGCGGGAGATCGTGTCGCTTGCTCCCGTACCACAGCGACCAGAACAAAAGCGGCAGGCCGCCCGCCCAGAGCGCCGTTACAACGAGATGGATCGCGTCGGCGGAGACCGCGAGGAGAGTATTGTCCTTCACCGCGGCCGCGTGACTCATGAGACTCCGGCTTGCGACCAGCGGCAGGGCGAGAAAAAATCCCCAGGAGGCGGCGCGCTCCGGAGTCGCGCGATTCTTCAGTACAAGCAGCAGGACGGCGACAAGCGCGCCGTAAAGCTCGCGGGTAAGCCAGACGTTGCCGCTCTGCGTCCGGAGAAGATAGCGGAAGACGATGTCGATAGTCGGCGGCCCCCCGCCGGAGAGCTTCGCGCCTTGAAGCATAAGCACGAAAATCGCAACGACCAGAAATGCCAAAAGTAATATGACGGCGGCGGAGAGGAGTCGCTCTCGAAGCGGAGTTTCACCGCGCGGCAACACGAAGCTTCCGGCCGCCAGCGCGCCGATAAAGAGCGCCATTACAATGTACGCACCCGCGGAAATGACCGCTTCTACGGCGAGCACGCTTATTTGCCTCCGCCCGCGATCGTAAAAGAAAATTCACCCTCGGTAACGTGCGTGTCTTTAGCCAGGACTTTCCAGCGCACTCGATAGACGCCGGGCGCAAGCGGCGGAAGATCGACTTCCAGTACGCTCGCGTCCGCCGGATCGACCCGGCTGTTGTCTTTATCGGTCCGCTGCCCGGTCGAGTTGTAAACCGCCAGCGCACTGAACGCCGGCTCGATCTCGCCGTCGAACCAGATGATCACCTTCGACGGCGGTGTCGACAGTGTCGATCCCACTCGCGGCTCGGAGCGGATGGGAAACGCATGCGCGCGCGCCGGCGGCGACACGGCGATCGTAAGACCGCAGGCGAGCGCGGCCGCTATCCATTTCACCTGTTTCATTTCTGCGTCGGTCCTATCGTTCCGAACGGAGTCCAGGTAAAGATGTTGGGCCAAAGGTCATCCAGGAAGACGTGCACCAAACTCCTCACGCCGACGTTTTTTCCCGACCGGTCGTTGAGCGGGACCTGCGCCCCGGCGCCAAGCTCGATATATTTTCCGACCCAGATGAGCCCGGGATTGAAAAATCCGCTGGTTGCTCCCCGGTGGGGCCGATTCACGTTCGTCTCGAAATTGAATTCGACCACGGGAAACATGCGACTGAACGGCGCCTCCAGACCGACATCCTTAACGAACGATTGCAGATAAGGGATGCTGTACTGGAGCGCGAATCCGTATCCGAGCGAGGTCGCATTGCGTTCCTCTTCGCCGGCGGTTTTCCGGTTCGCCGGAATGCCGAGCTCCAGCGTGCCGGTGAGCGCGAGCGGTTTGAGAAAATTCAACGCATTCGGCAGATCGCCGAAGCCTTTGCCGAAATAGACGGCGGGTCCGATCGTGGTAACTTTCTCCGCGACCTTCTTCGAGCCGACGCCGCCCGGCTCGACGCTCAAGCCGAGGCTGAAGATGGCTTCATGCGGCGCGCTTCTAAACGCGGCGTACTTGAAATTGATGTCCGGATTTCCTCCGCCGGAAACTTTCGGGCCGTCGCTCGGGTCGACGAAAATATATTCCCAGCCGACGGCTACGGCAAAGTCGGGATGCAGGCGTTTGGAGATTTCCAACCCAACGCTCGTCTCGCGTCCTTCCTTGTTCCGCGGCGCGCGGTTGAACGTGACGAAATCCATCTCATCGGACACGAACGGATCTTCCACCGCGAGCGTCGACGGAATAAATCTTTGTCCGATGACGCCGTGGGCGCCAGCCGTATCGGCCGGAGCGAAAACGATCAGCGGAATGAAAACGAACACCGCATATTTTTTGATAAATTTCCTTTCCAAAGTTTTATTCGCTCCCATGTCGCACCTCCGCGCAAAATAGCGTCGAGAGCGTGACTGCACGGAGCCACACTCGCTGGTGTCGAGAAATAGACCTCGGGTAGCTAGAAGGCGTTAGAGCCGGGGAGGTGCGCGTTGAGAAAAGGGAGCAGGCGTGAAGTAGGGAATCCAACTCTCGAGCGAGGGGACGACCGATTCGCTTGCAATTTGCGTGACGGAAAAATCTACCGTCGAAGCGAGTTGCAGATGGCAGCTTTTTGCGACCGAGAACGCCACGCAAGGCGCGGCATCGTCGGAATCGAAGGCGTGGTGGACCCGGTGCGGCGCGGAATAAACCAGAAAGAAAAGAAACAGCGCCGCCGCGGCAAGATAGGGGAGGCGGTCGGTTCTAAACTTTTCCTTTACCGGCGTCATAGTTTTCAGCTTTCAACTTTTAGCGGCGCGCGGGTTTCTTGTCAAGGGTATGTATTGGGCCGCGATTGCCGTCCGCGGCCTACAAGTCGGGCTTGTGCGTCCACGTAAATCCCACGGTGCCCTGAATCCTTGTCCCGGACGGCAGCAGACTTCGTCCGACGGCCGCGTCGAGAACCAACGGCAGGTCGGAGTGATAGCGAATACCGACTTGAAAGTTGGCTTCGTTTTTCGCTCCGCTCGCTTGCCGGGACAGCCCATAGATTTCGCTCACCAGGCGCCAGTGCTGGTTCAATCCATATCGCAGTGCCATGCCGCCGAAAAATCTGTTCTCCAGTTTCTCGCCGGCAACGCGACCGACGACGAGATATCCCAGATTGAGATCGATCGCCGCCGGAAAAAAATGTTTCGTCGCGATAAAAAGTAGCGTTTCGTCGAATTTTCCCGAGGACAATCCCTTGTGCCGGCTCGCCGTGGGAATTTTTAAGTCGAAGGAAAAAGACAAAGCGGGAAAACCGTTCTCGACTTCCTCGAAGAAATTAAATTTCGGGGCGAGATGGAGATCTTGAAAACCTCTGACCGGCGGCTCTCCTTTAGGATCGGAGTTGACTCTCTGAATGCCGAGGGCGACTTCAAGATTTTTATAGAGACCGTAGGTCAGCGCCATCGCCGGCCACGCCTGGGCGCGCCCGCCCTTCTCCGGCTGGCCTTGGACTATTCCCAACTCGAACTGGAAATCTTCGGCGTCGACCGTCCGCGCGTCGTCGACGACCAGCGGCCGGCCGCCGAAAGCGATCGAAGAGCAAAAAAGAGTTAGACAGATAAACCCAGCCGGGATGAGCCATTTTTTTATTGGCATAGGTAAAAAGATGTTACTCGAAAGGGAGACGCTTGATAAGCATCGGACTAGAAAGATAGGCGTGTCCGGACGAGAAGTCCCGCTTCGACGAGCAGAAAGAGAGCGGCCGAGGTCAGCACGATGGTGGCCGCCGAAGAAATGTCGAGGTAATAACTCAGGTACATTCCCCCTGCGCCGCATAGAGCGCCGATAACGGGAGAGATAATAAGAAGAATCTGAAAACGCTTGGTCAAATAGCGGGCGATGACCGGTGGAATGACGATTGCGGCCGCAACAAGGGTGACTCCAAGGATCTGGGTCGAGGCGAGCACCGTAATCGCCAGGAGAGTGATGAAAGAAAAATCGATCCATCCGGTGGATATGCCATAGGCGGCGGCGACCTCGGGATCGAAGGTGGAAAAGAGCAGCTGTCTGCGAATGATCCATAGGCCGAGAAAAACCGCCAGAGAAATCGCGGTAACTATCCAGAGGTCCATTTGGGTAATGCCCAGGATGTTGCCGAACAGCGCGGCCTCGATGTTCCGAGTAAAGCTGCGGTAGGTCGAGACGATCGCCACTCCGATGGCAAAGCTGGAGGTCGTGACCACCCCGATCGCGGCGTCCGCTCCGACCAGTCTCCGATGGCTGATCAGGTGGATCAGCCCCGCTGCGATGAGGGCCCACAGGCCGGCGCCGATGAAGAAGTTGATATGGAGCATGTAGCTCAAGACCGCGCCGCCGAAAATCGCATGGGAGAGGCCGTGTCCTATATAGCTCATCCTGCGGAGCACGACGTAGACGCCGATAAATCCGCAAAGCGCGCCCACGAGCACGGCTGCGAACAGGCCGTGACGAAAAAACTCGTACTGAAAGGGCAGCGAGAACAGCATCTCTCTAGGAATGCGCGGCGTGGGGCCGCTCTCCGATCATGATCATTCCATCGTGGAGAAAGACCACCATGTCTCCGCGGTAGGTTTCCTGCAGCACCGACGAAATGAAAACTTCCTGCGGCGTCCCTTCGGCAACGACGCGGCGGTTCAAGCAGACCACCCACGGAAGATGGGCGGCGACCCAATTGAGATCATGGGCCGTAATCACGATCGCGACGCCCTGATGGTTGATCTCGTGGAGAAAATGGATGACGTCGTCGCGCGAGCGTATATCCAGTCCGGCTGTGGGCTCATCGAGCAGAATCAGCTCGGGTTCTCCTATCAACGCGCGTCCCAGAAAAACCGCCTGCTGTTGACCGCCGGAAAGTTCGCGGATGTGGCGTTTCCCGAGACCCGTGAGATTCAAGCGCGCCATCACATCGTCGACTTTGTCGCGCTCGCGCCGGTCGATCCGTCGAGACCAATGCTGTTTGGGGAAGAGCCCCATCAGGACAACCTCTTCTACGGTGATCGGGAAGTTCCAGTCGATGTTCTCCAATTGAGGAACATATCCGATCTTCTCAGGCGCCGACTGCTTGTGGTGTCTTCCCCTGATGGCGATGGTTCCTTGAATCGGACGAATCGCCCCCAGGATTGTTCTAAGCAAGGTTGTCTTGCCCCCTCCGTTCGGACCCACCACGGCGACAAACTGGCCGGGCCAGATTTTCAGCGAGACATCCTGGATCGCCGCCATGGAGCCGTAGCCGGCGGTGACTTGAGAAAGCTCAACCAACGGAAGTTTCGATACGGGAGACCCGGGAGGTTCCTGAACGCCGTGCGGGTGCAGGCTCCCTTTCAAGTCGTTCATCTTTGTGGAGTGCGGATTTGTCGGATTCACGAGACTGATTTCACTTTCTTATCCTATAATCGGCCTGAGAGCCAGCAACCGGAGTCGGGTCTATCTTTTTGAAAGACTCTGCGGAGCCGCCCAAGGCTTCGAACATGATGGTCAGGTTCTCGAGCATCATGCCGATGTACGAATGGCGCGACTCTCCGGGTTTGCCCGGCAGCTCATCATCTCTGAGTTTATCGACGTACTTGGCCTTGGCTTCTCTGGCGATCTGCTCCAATACGGGGCTCGGAAAAACCTCGGAGCCGAAAACGGCGGGGACCTTTTCTCTTCGGATCTGTTCTATGAGACGCGCCACTTCCTTGGGACTGGGATCGGAAAAATCGGACGGCTGAACGGCTCCTATAACTTGAAAGCCATAGCGCCGGGAAAAGTAGGGCCAGGAGTCATGATACGTGAGCAAGCGCCGGTTATTCTTGGGGATCGTTTGGGCGGCTTCGATAATAGCTTGATCGAGCGCTTCGAGCCTTTTTAAAAAGACCGCGGTATTTTCGTCGTAGGTCATCTTATTTTTTGGATCGAGGCGGGCAAGCTCATCCCTGACGAGCTGCGCGTAGCGCATGGCATATTGTGGATTCAGCCATAGGTGGGGATTGGGATGTCCCTGTTCTTTGGGAAAACTGAAGTCAAAAATGTAATCATTTTCCGTAACCGTCCTGTTGCCGAGCAATAGAATGGCTGCGGCCGATTTTTTATTTGCCAGGGCGAGATTCAAAGTCGGGGTCTCCAGGTCGAGCCCGTTGAATAGGATGAGGTCCGCCGCCGCGAGAATTTTCGTGTCCGATGGAATGGGCTCGAATGTGTGGGAGTCGATCCCTTCGGGAATGACACCGACCAGCCGGATCTTATCTCCGCCGATGTTTTCGACGATGCTCGTGATCGGCGCGACCGATGTGACGACGTTGAGCTCCTGAGCCGCCGCCGGAGGTTTTTCTTCTTTCTTCTCACAGCCGGCGGTGAAGAGAAGGGAAGACGCCGTGACAAGCAGAATCAGCCCACGGAACATTGGAGCCTCATTTCTTTTTCTGCCACGAGCGTGAGGATGTTTAATCGGCTTCGCATGGGGCATATCAACTCGCGGGATCCATGTTGCATCAACGATTGCGTAGTATCTTTCATAAACTCGTGTTACTCATATAGAAAAAAATTAGTGTTTTGCCTGCACCGCCGTCGTCACGAGCTTGCCGTTTTCCACTCCCTTGGTGGAAATCAGCTTGGCTGCCACCTCGTGCACCTTATCCGCCCCGCCGCGGACTACGATCGCTTCGAGACAGTTGTGCTCGTCGAGGTGAATGTGCAGACTCGCGTTGATCGCAACTTTTGCCTTGTGCTGCATGTCCGCGAGTATATCTCCCAAGTGGTGCGTGCGATGGTCGTAAACCAGAGTGACCACACCGACAACTTCTCCTTCCCCCTTGCCTACCTTCTTTTGGATGAGGTGGTCGCGGATCAGATCTCTGATCGCCTCGGAGCGCGTCGCATAGCCCAATTCCGCGATGCTCCGATCAAAGTTGCGCAGCAGATCGTCTTCCAAAGACACGCCGAAGCGTGAGACTTTTGACATGTATTGTCCGTAACACTTTTTCTAAATCCGTGTCAATTGCGACGCCTTGACAAGCCGCGATCAGCGGGCATAATGAGGGCGCTGTGTCACGCGCCCGATTCCAACCAAGCGGCCCCGTCGCCCGCCATCTGACGGCGACCGTTTTGCTGCTCGCGGTTTTCGCTCTTCCGCTGCACTTCCATTTTTTCACTCCGACGGCGCAGTTAAGCCAGGAATGCGCTTGTTCTCACGGCGTCAAGAGTCAGGCGGGCCTTGCGCCGGCGCCGGCGGACTGGACACCGGTCTTCGAGACGTCATTCGTTGAAAATTACGAGCCGCAAGTTTTCACTTGGCTCGGCGCTTATTCCCACGCCATCCGCGCGCCTCCTTATACCTCCTCGCTCTAGTTCTCTCTTTATCCAAGCGCTGATTTTTTCCCTCCCGCCTCCGAGGGAGGGGAAGACCTTTATCTTGAGGGGGCAGATTATGAGCTACTTTCAAAACAAGCCGCGGATCGTTTCCGCGTGGGTGGTGTTGCTTTGCGTCGGTTTGCTTTCCAGCCCGGCGCGGGCGCAGCAGGACGTGATTCAATTTCTCAAAGACGCGCTCGTGGACGTCCAGAATAAGTTGAACGACGCTCTCGCGCGCATCGAGCAGTTGGAGAAGGAGAAACAAACGCCGCCTGCCGGACCGCCGCCGTCCCAGTCTGCTTCGGCCGAGACGACCCAGTCATCCGGCCAACCGTCTGCGGGCAGCAAGGGCATCCTCTCCTCGTTAAATCCTGCGATCAGCGTCAACGGTCTTTTTCTCGGCGGCTATTCCTCGAATGCAAAAAGGACCAGCCGCATCACCGGACTTAATTTTCAGAACGGCTTCAACTTGCAGGAGGCGGAAGTCCAGTTCACCGCCGACGTGGATCCCTACTGGAAGGCGAATCTCATCGTGTCAATCGACCGCGAGGGCAGCGTGAACGTGGAAGAGGGTTACGTGACGTCAGAGGAATTGCCCTACAATCTGCTACCGGAGAATACGACGCTCAAATTGGGAAAATTCTTCGCCGCGTTCGGCAAGCACAATCTTCTCCACACGCATCAATTTCCCTTCATCAACCAGCCGCTGATCAACCAGGCCGCTTTCGGCAGCGAAGGGCTGAAGGAGCCGGGGTTGGGCATCAGCTATCTCTTGCCTACAAAGTGGTTCTCGGAATTAACTTTTCAGGGGATGGCGGGAGAGAACGAAGGGTTGTTCCGGCTTAAAAAGGACACGAAGCCGCGCGGCGCCTATCTCGGCCACTGGAAGAATTTTTTCGACCTCACCGACGAAACCACACTGGAGGTCGGCAATTCGGTCCTCGCGGGAAGGAACTCGAACTCAGGACATCCCTGGTCGGAAGCGGTCGGAGTGGATCTGACCACGAAGTGGCGTCCTTCGAAGGAAAGAGCGCTCGTCTGGCAGGCGGAATATATTTATTTCAATCGCGATGGCGACGGAAACAATTCTCGGCGAGGCGGCGGTCTTTACTCTTCGCTCCAATATCAGTTTGCGTCCCGCTGGTGGATCCAGGGCCGATACGATCTCTTGGGAATTCCCAAATTGGACGACGGCAGGAAAAACCGCTGGAGCACGCTACTGGCATTTGTCATGAGCGAGTTCTCGGCGATACGGTTGCAGCACAGCTACACCGTCTCGGATCGAGGCGGCCCGTTGAACGAAATCTTGCTCCAGTTCAACTTCACCATCGGCGCCCACCCGGCGCACCAGTATTAGGAGGCGACATGAAAGTTTTTTTTATTTTACTTCTGCTCTTCTGTCTTGTACCGATTCATTCAAACGCGGCGGAGCCCACCGTTGTCGTGACGACGATCCCCGATGTCGCAGCCATCGTCAAGG
>JBGPTS010000019.1:0-30250 GCA_041490745.1 Binatia bacterium
CGGGTTACGCCCAGGATCGTGAGGTGACGATGTATCTCGCGTGGCGTCCGACGGAAAATATCGCGGACACGCGCGAGTCGCTCCGCAAGGCCGACGAGGAGTGGCGCGAAGGGCGGGCCTTTCGCTGGACCCTCTTGAAGAACGACGACGAGGAAGTTCTGGGGACGGTGGCGGCGCGCGTCGATGGGCTTAAAGTCGAGCTCGGCTACGTGCTGGCCAAAGAGTTTTGGGGCCGAGGTTTTATGACCGAGGCGGTGCGCGCGGTTATCGATTGGGCGCTCAAGGAGGGCGGCGTTTATCGCGTCTGGGCGGTCTGCGACGTGGAAAATCCCGCTTCGGCGCGCGTGCTGGAAAAAGTCGGCATGAAGCGCGAAGGAATTTTGCGCCGCTGGTCGGTGCATCCGACCTGCAGCGACGAGCCGCGCGATTGTTTCTGCTACGCGATCACGAAATAGATCAAGAGCCGCCGAACCGTATCTCGCAATGATCGATCTCCGCAAGCTTCCCAAGACGGAACTCCATCTGCACTTTGAGGGCGCCGTGCCGCCGGAGACTTTGCTACAGCTCATCCACAAGTACGGCGATCGCTCGAAAGTTCCGGATCTAACTACGCTTCAATCCAAGTTCCGATATCGCGATTTCCGCGACTTTATTACAGTCTATGTCTGGGCGGTCAAGTATTTTAGAGAGTACGAGGACTTCAGCCTCGCCGCGTCGGGAATCGTGCGCGAGCTCGCCGCTCAAAACGTGCGCTACGCGGAAATCTATTTCAGTCCGGGGTTGTTTGAACGCGCCGGCCTGAAGCTCCAGCTTCTTGCCAAGGCTATCCGCGCGGGGCTTTCCATCTCCAGCGAGGTGAAAACGCGGCTTATGGTTGACCTCGTTCGCGAGAGCGGTCCCGCTCGAGGAGATCGGCAACTCTCGGAGGCGGCGGAAGTCGCGGGCGAAACGGATATTGTCGCCATTGGCATCGGCGGCTCGGAGGACGGATTTCCTCCGCACCCGTTCGCGCCCGTCTTCCGTAGGGCGGAAGCGCTGGGACTCCATCGCGTGGCTCACGCCGGAGAGTGGGCCGGCGCGGAGAGCATCTGGGGCGCGGTTCGCGCGCTTCGCGTTGAACGGATCGGGCACGGGACAAGAAGCTTTGAGGATCCGACGCTGATGCGTTATCTGCGGCAAATGGGCATCCCGCTTGAAGTTTGCCTGACGAGCAATCTCTGCACCGGCGTGGTGGCTGCGATCAAAAACCATCCCATTCAAGATTACTTTCGAATGGGAATTCCGATTACGCTTTCCAGCGACGATCCGACCTTATTTCACACCGACCTCGTGGCGGAATACCGGCTTTTAAGGGAGGAACTGGGGATGAATGACGATGATCTTGTCAGGATTGCCCGGACCGGCTTCGAAGCGGCATTCATGAGCGATTCCGAGCGCAAGAAGTTTTTGTCTGTCTTTGAATCGGCGGTCGCGGATCTCCGCTCGTGAAAGGACGCCGACATGCGGTCGCGGAGCTTTTCAATTTACCGCCTATCGCCTAACCTCCCAGCCGTTTCAACTCGACCTTGGCCGCTTCGACCTCGACGATGTTCCCCGCGTTGGCGGCGACCGCGGCTTTGAGCATTTTAATCGCTTCGCTTTTTTTGCCCTGAATCAAGAACAGCTCGGCCGAGTAAAAATAGGCTTCGCATTTCTTATCGCGCTGCTTTTTCGGATCGAGATCGACCGCGGCTTTGATCACCTCCTGCGGGCCGAGATGTCCGAGGTACATCGAAACGATCTGGCCCGGCCAGTTCTCCAGCTCGAAATTCGTCGCGTTCTGCAGCAGGCCGGGCACTCCGTCGATGCCGCTGCGCGACTGAACGATGAAATTCCACAGGTTGGCGTATATATCGTCGGGCCTTTGACGGACGGCCCTCGAAAAATCCGGCACGGCCGCCGCGAACTGCCCCAGAAAGAATCGGGCAAAGCCCCGGTTGATGTAACCTTGGGTAAGAAGGGGATCCAAACGAACCGCTTCCCCGTAATCCTGGATCGCGCGGACGTGATCCCGTCTTTGAGTGTATATCGTGCCACGGTAGTAGTAGATGGTGGCCAGATTTCTATTGATGAGCTTTCCCGATTGAATCGCGCGCTCACAAAAAGGCAGCGCTTTCGCGGCATCCATGCTCCCCGGTTTGGTCAGCTCAAAACAGTTCTGCGCATCTTCGGTCCACTGGCCCCAGGCCGCATCGCCCAGTCCGAACAGTGCGATCAATAGTAGCGCGGATGCTCCCCGCATGGTTTCCTCCTCGTGATGAAAATGGCGGCCGGCCGCCACTGCGTGTTCCTGCGTATCATAAATTACGAACGATGCAAAATCCACTGTCTCGCCGCCTTTCGGCGTCGAGAGCCCATCCACCGATCTGCGATAACAAAAAACGGCAGGGCTGCCGCTCCCGACTCGATTCTAGGATTTTGGGAGGCAGACGCGCGGAGAGGAAACGTCATAGATCGAATCAAATTGCGACCGTTCTTACCAGAAACCGCGCCGAGAGTCCCAGCTCCTTTTCATGGCATTGGTCTTGCGGTGCAGATTTCTCCAATCAGCGAAACCGGCGGAAGGACTAAAAACGCACGTGCCGGTGTTTTCGAGCCAGAGGCTGTTTCAACCCTATTATAAAGGAGGGAGTCGGATGGTGCGTATATTTAAGACCATAGTAATCGGGTTTGCGATTTTAGGGGGGAGCCTGGCGGCGGACGAGGCGAGCGCCGCGAAGGCAAGCAAGACGACCCCCGTGCAGGGCACGGTTTACTCGGTCGATGCAGCCGGCCGGACGGTTACGCTGAAGGCGAGCGACGGCACGACGACCACGTTGAACGTCCTGCGCAACAGCAAGCTTCGACGCAACCAAAAGAAGGTGACGCTCAGCGGCCTGGTGCTGGGAGATCAGGCGAACGCGCTCTATGATGCATCCATGAACGCGCGGCAACTGAGCGCTGCCGGCGTCACAGTCGGCACCCTTCAGGGCGGTGTGTTGGGTGTAAACTCTGGCTCCGGCGTCGTTCATCTCACTACGGGAAATTTCGGCACCAGCGCCCACACGCGGATAGTCCGCAACGGTAAGATCAGCTCGCTCGGATCCATGACCGCGCACGACCACGTAACGGCGCACGTCACGCACGGAAGCGCCCTCGCGCCGCGCATCCTCGCCGTTGGCACGCCCGAGCCCGGTACGGCTGTCGATGTTCAGGTCGAAGGCCCGGAGGAATACGAAGTCCGGGGCACGATCTCGGCGGTCGATCTTGACGCCAAAACGGTAACGATCACGCCCGAGGAGGACATCGCCGAAGTGACCGTCAACGTGACGGCGGAGACGCTGATCGCTCTCGGCGATGCGTCGGCGACGATCGCTGATCTTACGGTCGGATTGGTTGTCGAAGCCGTTTACGATCCCGCGACGTTGAATGCCTATCGCATCGAGGCGCATAGCGAAGAGGAAGAAGGCTACGCGGAAGGGCCGATCACGGCCATCGATACGGTCGCCGGCACGATCACGATCGATTGTTACGGCGCGCCGGTGACGCTCTTCGTCGATGCCAGCACGAAAATCGTGCGCAACGATGAGCCGGCGGTGTTTGCCGATCTGCAAATCGGCGATGAGGCGATGGCCGAATACAACACCGTCACGATGGTGGCGAAAGAGATCGAAGTTTACGTCCCGGAGGTTCCCGCAGCCGAACCTCCGCCGCCAAGCAATTAAGCGGGATCGATCGCACGGTTCTACAGACCGGATGGCGGCGTGTCCGCCATCCGGTCTTTTTCTCCAGGTTTCCTCAGTAAGTATCGAACATGCGCTGAATCTCGTCTGCGTTGTTCGTTTTGGTGAGCGCCAGAGCGAGCAGCGCGCGCGCCTTCCACGGCTGAAGATTGTCGCCGGCGACGAAGCCGCGCTTGGCGAGACCCGGACTGCGCGCGACGCGCCCGGCGGCGACGCGGCTGCAGAGACACATGATGACGTTTTTTTCTTTGTAAACCCGGTCGAAGGCTTCGTCTTCCGCCGGCGTCGGGCGCCCGGCGCCGGTCGCCGCGCTGACGATTCCCCGGGCGCCGGCGGCAGCCGCCGCTTCGATCATCTTGCCGTCGGCGCCGACGTAGGAAACGACCACATCGACGCGCGGCAGCGACTGCAAGCTCCGCACGTCGAACTCCGTAGCGACCGTGTGCTTCTTCTCGATTCGATGATAGTAAACGATCTTTCCGTCGGCGTCGGCGTAACCGAGCGGTCCGAGGTCGCGCCCTTGAAACGCCTGCACGCGGTAGGTCGCGTTCTTGGTCGCGTCGCGCCCGCTGTAAATCGTATCGTTCATCACCAGCAGCGATCCGCGCCCTCTAGAGTTCGGATCGGCGGCGACTTTGACGGCGTTGAAGAGATTCAAATAGCCGTCGGCGCCGAGCGCAGAAGCGGGCCGCATCGAGCCGACGATCACGACCGGCTTGTCGGTCTTCAAAGTCAGGTTGAGAAAGTACGCGGTCTCCTCGATCGTGTTGGTGCCGTGCGTGATGACGATCCCGTCGGCCTGGTTCCGATCGAAAATCGCGTGAATCGTGCGCACCATGTCGAGCCAGTCCTTATCGACCAGCGCGTGGCTCGGCAGGCGGCGGAACGGCACCTCTTCGACTTGCGCGATCGACTTTAGTTCCGGAAGCTGGGCGAGCAGTTGCCCCGTGTCGAGTCTCTTCGCCGCTTCGATGTACCACGCGAGATCGAGGCGGTCCTTGCCCAGCGAATCGATCGTCCCTCCGGTGATGATCAGCGCCACGCGCGGTAATTCGCTCATTGTCTTTGTGATCCTTTCACGTTGAATCGGACGCTCTGAAGTCCTTGATGTTCGGTGCCGGGTTTTTACTATCTCAATACGGCAAAAATGTCCATTGCTGCGCGGCAAAACCTCAAGTTGACGTCGTGGAGGCTATCGGCAGTCTCCGATTCAAAACGCGACGGAAGGCCGTTAACTTCCGTCGGTAATTTTTGTTCCGCTTATATGAAGGTTTCACGCCGATGACTCTTCATCAATTAAAAGTTTTCACGATGGTTGCGCGGCTCGGTAGCTTCACCGAGGCGGGAAAGACGCTGCGCATCGGCCAGCCGTCCGTCACCGCGCTCGTCGGTTCGCTGTCGCGCGAGCTGGGAGTCAAACTGTTCGAGAGATTCGGCGTCAAGTCGCGTCTGACGGGCTTCGGGCGAGAGTAGCTGCAGCTGTCCGAAGAGATCCTCGGCAAGGTGGAGGAGGGGAAACGGAGGATGGCGGACGTGAGCGGGCTGAAGCGAGGGAAAATCTTGGTCGGCGGCTCGTCGAGCGCGGCTTCGTCGTTTTTGCCCGTGGCGGTGCAAACATTCAAAAGCAAACACCCCGGCATCGAAGTCGTGTTGAAAATAGAGCGCAGCGAAAGTCTGGAGCGAAAGTTGATCGAGGGAGAGCTCGACGCCGCGATCATGGGCCGGCATCCCCGCTCTCCCGTACTGAAAGCGCAGTCGTATCGCGAGGACGAGATCGTCGCGATCGCGCCGCCTCACCACCCCTTGGTCAAGAGACGGTCGGTGCCGCTCAATCTTGTCGCAAGACAGCCGTTGATCGCCAACGGCACCGACTCGTACGTGCGCCAGTTAGTTGAGAAGAGGTTTGCGGAGTTAGGGTTGCCGTATGTGCCCGCGCTGGAAGTGACCGACCAGATGAGCGGCGAGGCGATCAAGAGCGCCGTGGCGAGCGGTCTCGGAATCGGATTCATCACCAAATGCCACGTGCTGTCCGAACTACGAGCCGGCAAACTCGCGGCGCTCAAGGTGCCCGATCTCAAATTAAAGCGGACGATGTATTTCGTGGTTCACAAAAAGCGCCAGAGTTCCCTCCTCATCAGGACCTTCGTCGGATTTTTGAAAACCGCAGAACCGCCGCGGGAATCTTAGAAGCGTCTAGCGCGGATTATTCTCCGGCCGCGCGGCCTCGAAATCCCGGGTCATTTGAGTCCGGCCATCGCTTCCCGCGCGAAGCGCTCGATCTGCTCGATGCGCTCCGGCCAGTGCGGCACCATGAATTGAAGCGCCATGTGCTCGACGCCGATCTTCTTGTAACCCTCTAGCACCTCCGCAATCTGTTCCACCGAGCCACGGAGGCGATCTTCTTCCCACGCCACGGGCTCACGGCTGACTTCGATCGGAAGGCAGCAGTTCAAGCGAATCGTATCCGGTTCTCTACCGGCTTTCTCCGCCACGCGCTTGACGTTATCGAAGCGCCGCTTGAGCTCGCGTGGCGTCATACGGACGAAATAGGGAAACCACGCGTCGCCGTACTCGCCGGCGCGGCGCTGCGCGCGCTTTCCTTCGCCGCCGACCCAGATGGGGATGCGCGGTTTTTGCAGCGGCTTGGGCGAGAAGGCGATGTCGTCGAACCGATAGTGGCGGCCGGAAAATTTCGCGTGCTCGTCCCGCCACAAGACCTTCAGAAGGTCGAGCTGCTCGTCGGACAGCTCGCCGCGCGCGGTGAAATTCGCGCCGAGCGCGTCGAACTCTTCCTTCATCCAGCCGACGCCGACGCCGAGAATCAAGCGGCCTTTGGACAAATGATCGATCGTCGTCGCAATCTTCGCCCAATAAAGCGGATGGCGGTAGGGGAGGACGAGGACGCTGATGCCGAGCGAAATTTTCTCCGTCGCGCCGGCGAGAAAGGCGAGGCAGGTGAGCGGCTCAAAAAAAGGGCGGTCGGGCGGAACGATGAAGCTCTGGCCTTCGCTATAGGGATACGGCGTTTTGATTTCCCACGGAATGATGATTCGATCGGCGCACCAGACCGAATCGTAGCCGAGCGTTTCCGCCTGCCGCGCGGCGCCGGCGAGCGTTTCCGGTCCGGCGGCCCGGCCGGAGATGGGAAGAAAGACGCCGAACTTCATGGCTCCCTCGGAATTGTTTGCTCAAGGGCCGAAAGACCGCGCCCCTCTGCGGGAGCCGATGGGTTTCTGCCCGTCTGCTCCACATTGCCACGCTGCCTGGCCGATTCATTCGATACGTTCAGTGTCGGACGTCTCCTCGCTGCGGGGCGCGATCTCCCGGCCCTCCTCTCACGGTGTTCTCTTGACCCCCGAGCTTCACGTCGATAATGTGTTTGCGACTTGTACCACAAAGGAAGTTCCATGGCCATTCGCCGCCGCCTCATTTTATTTCTTGCTCTCATCGCGCTGTCGGCGCGCGCCGAAGCGCAGGAGCTAAAAAAAGTTTACGTCGCGATTCCCGCCGTGACACCGTCGATCGCGACCTTCGCGATCGCCAAGGACAGAGGCTACTACCGCGAGGAGGGGCTCGACGTCGAGCTGGTCGCGATGGCGTCGGCCGTGGGCACACAGGCGCTCATCGGCGGTAACGTGAAATTTTCCACGCTCGGCGGCGCCAGCCTGCCGCCGGTGCTGCGCGGCGCGCCGCTCAAGTTCCTCTTTGCGACTTTCAGCCGGCCGATGTTCTGGCTCTACGCCAAGCCGGAGATTCGCTCCGTCGGAGATCTCAGAGGAAAGAAAGTCGGCGTATCGAGCCTTGGCAGCGGGCCGGATTCGATTTTGCGCGATTTGCTCAAGAAGCACGGCCTCGAAGGCGGGCGGGATGTCGCGATTCTGCCGGTAGGCTCCGGCACGGCGCGCTTCTACGCGCTGCAAGCCGGCTCGGTGGACGCGGCCATGCTTTCGATTCCGGCGAATTTCCTTGCGCAGGACGCCGGCTTCCGCGAGCTGGTTTCGTTTCCCGATCAGGACATCGTCGAATTGCAAGGCAGCATCCTGGCGACGACGCAACTCCTCGAAACCGAGCCGGCGCTGGCGGAAAAATTCGTCCGCGGCTCGCTCAAGGGATTTCTCGCGTTTCGCGACGATCGCGCGGCGGCTATTCAGATGCTCGCGAAATTTCTCCGTCTTAAAGAAGATCTGATGGGGAAAATCTACGATCGGTTTCGGTCGGGACTCACGCCGGACGGAACGATCAGCGAAGTCTTGCAGAGAAAATCGATCGAGCACGTCGTCGGGCGAGTCGGAGTGAAGGAAGCGCCGCCGCTGGAAAAGATTTTCGATTTTTCTCTGGCGAAAAAATTAAACGGTGAGTTGCGGGCCAAAGGGTGGAAGCCCGGTTAGATCATCATCCGGCCGGCGGCCAGCCGGCTTCGGCCAGCTTGCCGCGTAATTCGTCCCGCTCCCTATCGTCCAACTGTTTCGCCGGCCAGCGCGGATACATTTTGATCTGAATGCCGCGCATGCGATAAATCTCTTTGTACGCCGTCCGTCCGACTTTCTTTGTAAGCTCCGCGACCACGGCGTAAACTTTCTTGACCTTGTCCTGCAGCGACAGAGCCTTGTCGTTTTCTTTTCCGACCGCCGCGCGCCAGGTGCCGGCGCATAGCTCCGGAAAGACGCTCGCCAGCGGCGCGATCGTGCCGCGCACGCCGATGCCGAAACCGGCAACCGTGTCGGTCGGCGTCCCGGGAAAGACGCCGAAGTCGTGTCCTTTCAGCGCTTCAATGTAGCTGGTCGATTCTTGCAGCGTGCCCCAGGCGAGTTTAATTCCGCGAATCGTCGGCACGGCTTCGACCAGCCGCCGCGCATAGTCCGGCGTGATGTCGATGCCCGCATAGCGCTTGTTGTTGTAGATGTAGATCGGCAGCGGAACTTTTCGCGCCACCGCCTTGTAGTGTTCGGTAATCTCCCACTCGTTGTGGTCGGTGTAATAGTAGGGCGGCACGATCAGCAGGCCGTCCGCTCCGATCTTCCCGCTGTGCTCCGCGAGCTCCACGACCGTTTGAATGTCCGCCGCGCCGACGTGAAGGATCACCGGCACGCGGCCCTTTACTTGATCGAGCGCGATCTCCGCCGCGCGCTTTCTCTGATCGACGCGCATCACCGGTCCCTGGCCGTACGACCCGCAGGCCATCACACCGTCGGCGCCGCCGGCGATTTCGAAATCGATCACCCGGCGAAAAACTTTTTCATCGACTTCGCCCGCCTCGTCGAACGGAGTCGGTAAGGGAATCACCGTGCCGCGAATATCCGCCATGAATTCTCCTCAAAGACCGAGGCGGGTTTCGCCCCGTCCCTCTTCCCGGTAAAGACCGAAGGCCTGCAAAATCGGCGCGTCGTGCATCGAAAACAGAATCGCCTCTTCCTTGGACGAGCGGTTGGCGTGCTCGTGCCAGTGCCACAGCGGCACGACGAACGTATCGCCTTTCTCCCAGTGAAACGGCTTGCCGTCGATCACCGTCGTGCCGCTGCCGCTGAAAGCGTGGTAGATGCTCGTGCTCGTATGGCGGTGGACTTGCGTTCTCATGGCGGGGAGCAGCATCTGCAAGCGGAGCGAGAGCGTCGGCAGCGCTGAGCCGCCGCTCAGCGGATTGACATAATCGAGAGCGACGCCTTCGTACGGCTGCGGCGGCGCTTGCGCGAGGCGTTTGAGCGCCGGATAAGTGTCGCGCCAGCGATAGTGCAGGGGGCGCGTGTTTTCGTCGGCCGGCGCGGACAGAACCGGCCGCGTCATGCCGTAATCGGGCGCGGCGTCGGAAGTGCTGGTGACCGGCAGACGCGGCGCTTCTTTATAAGGCTCGAACGAAATGACTTGCAGCGCATTGACGAAGGGCACATCCAGGCCGTCGATCCACACCATCGGCTCGCTGCCGTCGTGCGCGTGCTCGTGCCAGGTCCACTGCGGCGTCAAAATCAGATCGCCGGCCTCCATCACCATCTTGTGTCCGTTCACCGTCGTGTAGGCGCCTTTGCCCTGTAGGATAAAACGGATCGCCGACATCGTGTGGCGGTGCGTCGGCGCGACCTCGCCGGGCTGAATCAGTTGAAAGGAAAAGAGCATCGTATGCGTCGTCATCTCGCTCTTTTCCAATCCGGGATTCACGAGACGGATCGTGCGGCGCTCGACGTTGCCCTGCGTGATGCCGATGCGATCGCGCGCCAGCATCAGGCTGTCGTAAACGTCGGCCCACTTCCACAGGTGCGGCTGTACCGCGGTCTTGGGATCTTTCGGCCGCTCTTCGCGATTGAGGCGCCAGATGCCCGAGAGCCATTTTTGCGCGAGCCGTTGGTCCAGCTCGGCAATCGGTTGGGATTCGCTTTTCGACTCCGCTTTCATGGGGCACCTCCGGTCAAGAAGGGATGAGGGATAAAGGATGAGGGATGAAAAAAATCGGGTTCGCTCTCATCGCCAGGTTTCCCGGTTCTTGTACCGGCGATAAATTCCGTCGTAAAAGGTCGTCATCATCTGGACGGAGACGCGCGCGCAATATTCCAGCGGCCAGCCGGCGCGCTCCTGGCCGTAGCCTTCCATCAGCGCCGCTTCCAAGATCCGCTGGTTCGTCCCGCCGTGCTCTTCGCTGAGATCGGCCTCCTCGTGAATTCTGAAATACGCGATGTCTTCTTTGCCGAGTCCGTACTTCGGCAGCGCGGCGCGGTAATCCTGCGCGATGTAGCCGAAAATTTCTTCTTCGAGATGAATGGCGTAGCATTCCGCCAGCGGCACGTCGATCCAGGAGCGGACGAAAAAATCCACCAGACCGCGCGCTTCGGGAATCAGCTCGCACTCGATCATCTCGCGCGGCTCCACTCCCAGCGCCTTCCCGAGCTTCAACAGAACTCGGGCATGCCCGCCCAGACTCGGCGTCGTGAATTCCTCGCCGATCTTCTGCGCGACCATGTCTTCCAGGTCGGGATGTCTTTTGAAAAAGCCGACGAACTGGTGATACACGGTCGCCATGCCGGTGTTCACTTCGACCGCGAAGGCGTGCCAGTTCTTGACCCAAAATTTGAGATGGTCCTTCTCGAGCGTTCCCGCTCGCAGGTCTCGGAAGTACGGATGATTTCTGATTTCCTTCTCGTACGTGTCGAGCACGATCTGCCGCAGCGCGGCGACTTTTGCTTTTGCTTCCTGCGCAGTCATTTTGATATGTTCGGCCATGGAGCGGAAACTATCGAAAGCTTACCGTCTTGTCAACGCGACCTATGACGGATACAAGGTGGGGAGGATCACAAAGCGCATGAAATCGGTTGCCGGATTCCTTCTCGCCGCCGCTCTGGCCGTCGCGCCGGATTGCCGGGCGCAGAAGCTCGATAAAGCGTTGCTGACGCACTCGAGCGAGAGCATCAGCATTACGCCGCTCATCTACGGCATCGAAAAAGGTTTGTACAAGAAAGAAGGCGTCGATCTCCAGTTCCGCATCCTGCGCGGCGACCTGGCGATCAGCGCGATGGTCAACAGCAAAGATGTGGACTACATCTACGGCGCGGGCACGGCTTTTCTCGCCGCGGTCAGGGGCGCGCCGGTGAAAATTCTTTCGCACGATTTCAAAAGCGTCCTCTTTTATCTGATGGCGCAGCCGGGCGTTCAATCGGCGAAAGATCTCAAGGGCAAAAAGATCGCGGTCAGCTCGCTCGGCGGCACCGGCGCGGCGTCGGCCAAGGCGTCAATCAAAGCATTGGGTCTCGATCCCGAGCGCGACGTCACCTACATCGTCATCGGCGCGGCGTCGATTCGTATGGCGGCGATGGAGGCGGGCTCGATCGAAGCGGCGATCATGCCGGTGCCGTGGAATTTTCGCATGAAGCAGAAAGGCTTCAAGGATTTGATCTTCGCCGGCAACGTCATGTCGCAGCCGCTCACCGGCATCGCGACGACAAAAGAAAAGGTCGAGAAAAATCCGGATCAGGTGCGAAAGGTGCTGCGGGGTTTTCTCCGGGCGCTCAGGGCGATGCGCCAGGAGAAGAAGGACGTTGTGGAATTTATCGGCCGCAAATTCAATCTGGACGCTGCCACCGCGGAGGATACTTACAAAGTCGTCTTGCAGACGCTCAGCGAAGACGGCACGGTGAGCGCCGAGGCGTTGCAGGATCTGCTAGAGCAGACGAAGAAAGAGACGGGCGTGACGCGGGAGATTTCCGTCGGGGAAATTGTGGACTACCGGATTTTACGAGAGTTGGCGAAAGAGGGAGTCAAAGGATAGAAAATGGGATCCGAATCCGTGGCGCTATTTCTGAGAGATCCTTCACTTCGTTCAGGATGACATATTTCAGACTGTCATTCTGAGCGCAGTGAAGAATCTCTCTTTCCTGAATTCCGAGAACAGAGAATGATTTGTTACCTGAAGGATCACTAATCATGAAATCGCCCATTGGGCAGAGCGTCCCGCGCGCGGACGGCAGAGATAAAGTCACGGGCGCGGCGGTTTACGCGGGCGACATGAAGCCGTCGGGAATGCTTTACGGCAAGGTTCTGCGCAGCCCGCTGCCGCACGCGAAAATCCGGCGCATCGACGCATGCTCTGCCGAGGCGATGCCGGGCGTGCTCGCGGTTCTCACGCGCGACAATCTTCGCGTCGCCGCGCCGCTCCACGGCGCGTACGTCAAGGATCAACCGGTCGTGGCGTTGGAAAAGGTCCGCTACGCCGGCGACATCGTTGCCGCCGTCGCAGCGACAGGAGAGCGAATTGCGGAAGACGCGTTGAAGGCGATCGAGGTGGATTACGAAGAATTGCCGGCGGTGTTGACGATCGACGAAGCGCTCGGCGACGGCGCGCCGCTCGTACACGAGAATCCGGAGGGAAAGAAGCAGCCGGAGTACGGCCGCGGCGGCAGCCACGTCGAGCACGAGCGAAGCAATATCTGCCTCCACTTCCGCTACCAGCGCGGCAGCGTCGAAGAGGGCTTCGCCGAGGCGGAGCGCATCTTCGAAGACACATTCGATTTTCCCAGCGCGCAGCACTATCCGATGGAGCCGCACGTGAGTCTCGCGCGCTTTGACGGCGACCAGCTCACCGTGTGGTCCTCGACGCAAAGCCCGTTTCCGCTGCGCCAGGAGCTGGCGCGCATCTTCGGCCTGGCGCTCGGCCGCGTGCGCGTGATCGTTCCCTACGTCGGCGGCGGCTACGGCTCCAAGAGCGGCGTGAAGACCGAGGCGATAGCGGCGGCGCTTTCACGCATGGCGCGCCGCCCCGTGCGCATCGCGTACGGCGCGGAGGAGACATTTCGCACGATGTGTCAGCCGCGCGCGCGCATCGTGATCAAGACCGGGTTGAAAAAAGACGGTACTTTCGTCGCGCGCGCGACGCAGCTCTATCTCGACGGCGGGGCCTATGCAAACTCCGGCCCGTCGGTGACGGAAAAAGCCGGCTACCGCGCGCACGGGCCGTATCCAATCCCGCACGTGCGCACCGATGCCTACTCCATATACACCAATACCGTTCCGGCGGGCGCGTTCCGCGGCTTCGGCGCTCCGCAAGCGGCTTACGCCTACGACTCGCATCTCGACATGATCGCGCGACGTATGAACATCGATCCGGTCGAGCTCAGGCGGAAAAATCTCCTCGGGCGCGGCGACGACTACGCCGCCGGCGACACGCCGATCGACTGCGACCTCATAGGGGCGCTCAGGCGCGTGGCCGAGACGATCGGGTGGAAATCCAAAATCGAAAATCCAAAATCCAAAATGGGGGAGGGTTCGAAGGTTAGGAGAGGTAGGGGCGTCGCGGCGTGCGTGAAAGACGGCGGCGGAACCAACAAGGCGGCGCACGCGATGGTAAAAATTTTAATCGACGGCAGCGTCGTCATATCGATCGGTTCGGTCGAAATCGGCCAGGGCATGCGCACGGCGTTTTTGCAGCTCGTCGCCGAGGAGCTTTCGGTTCCCATCGAGAACGTCCAGGCTGCCGAGTTGGACACGCAATACACGCCGTTCGACAAAGGGACTAATGCAAGCAGCGCTACGTCGATCATGGGGCTGGCGCTGCAAAAAGCGGCGCGCGACGCGCGCGCCCAGCTTCTGGCGGCGGCTTCCTCTGTCGCCGGCGCGCCGGAGAGCGAAGTCACGCTTCACGACGGCATGCTGACGGTGGGCGGAAAGAGCATGACCATTCGCGAGGCGATGCGCCGCCATTTTGCCGCTTCCGAGGGCGAGATCGTCGGCCGGGGATATTTTAAAGTCCCGAAGAACGACGCCGTGCCGCTCGGATATCCGTCGCCGTTCTGGGAGATCGGCTTCGGCGCGGCCGAGGTCGAGATCGATGAAGAGACCGGCGAAGTGAAGCTCGCTAAGTATCTTTCGCTCACCGACGCCGGCAAGATGATCAATCCTAAACAATGCGAGGGACAGGACGAGGGCGCCGCCGTCTTCGGCATCGGCCAGGCGCTCTTCGAAGATCTCGTCTATCAAGACGGCGAGCTCGCCAACGGCAGCCTCATTGATTACCGCCTGCCGCGCTTCAGCGATTTGCCGCGCGATTTTGACACGATCATTCTCGAAGAAGGCGGAGGGATCGGGCCGTACGGCGCGAAAGGCATGGGCGAGGGAGGGATTCTCGCCGTCGCTCCGGCGATCTGCAACGCCGTCGAAGACGCCGTTGGAATCAGGATGCAGTCGGTGCCGCTGACGCCGGAGAAGGTGTGGCGTGCCATCAAGAAGGTTAACGGTTAAATGATATCTTCAATCCAAAATCCAAAATCCAAAATCCAAAATAGGGAGGAGACTCTCCGAGCGGACCTTCAGGAAAAGGTGGTGGGGAAAGCGCAGTACGTCGAAGACCTGCCCGACCTGCCCGGGATGTCTTACGGCGCGACGCTCTTGAGCCCGTACTCGCACGCGCGCATCCGCTCGATCGATTCCTCCAAGGCGGAAAAAATTCCCGGCGTGCTCGGCGTCGTGCACCGCGACAAGCTCGACGGCTTGAGCCCGCTCCTCGCCGAACACAAGCACGAGCTGCTCAAAATCGGCCCCGACCAGAATTTTGTCGCGATCGACAAGGTTCGCTTCGACGGCGAGCTGGTCGCCCTGGTCGCGGCGGAGGACGCGCCGACGGCGCGGCGCGCGGCGGACTCGATCGAGGTGGATTACGAGGCGCTGACTCCGGTCTTCAGCGCCGAGGAGGCGCTTGCGCCGGGGGCGCCGCTGGTGCACGAAAAGCACGGCTCCAATCTCCTGCTGGAAGACAAGCTCGAATGGGGCGACGTCGAGCAAGGTTTCAAAGCGGCCGACCGCGTTTTCGAAGAAACGTACGCGTCTCCCGCCATGTTTCACCATCCGATGGAAAACATCGGCGGCTGCGTCGCGCGCTTCGTCCAGGACGAGATCGATCTGTGGGCCGGCACCACTTCGCCTTTCCGCGACACCGGCGAGCTGGCGCATTTCTTCGGCATCGAGGCGGACAAAGTCCGGATACGGGTGCCGTACGTCGGTGGCGGCTTCGGCGCGAAGATCATCACGAATTCGATCGTCGCGGCCCTGTTTCTCGCGCGGAAAATTCGGCGGCCGGTCCGGCTGAGTCCTTCCGCGGCGGAAAGCTTCCGACAGAATTCTCGCCACGCGATGGAGTACAGGGCGAAGATCGGTGTCAAGTCGGACGGCACGCTGACGGCGCTTCAGGTCGATCTTCTGGTGGACACGGGCGCCTACACGACCGGCGGCGCGACCGCCACACACAACGCGGTGATCTCGGCGTGGGGCTGCTACCGGATTCCCCATCTCGGGATTCACGCGCGCTGCGCCTACACCAACAAAGTCCCGGCGAGCCACACGCGCGCCACCGGAAAAGTCCAGACGACCTTCGGCATCGAGTGCGCGATGGACAGCGTGGCGCGGCAAATGGGAATGGAGCCGGTGGAGTTTCGCAGGAAAAACGTCCTCAACCGCGGCGACTTCGTCGCCAAGGGAACTCCCAAGATGGACACGGACTATCCGGAGCTGATCCAGCAGGCGCTCGCGGCCATACAGTGGGACGGCCGGTCCAATCCTACTCCGCGCGCAAGTGCGAGCCTCTCGCGCGGAAGAGGAATGGCGCTCAGCTTGCGCCACGGCTCGCAAGGCGGCGGCCGGGCGCACGCGCTGGTGACGATGGACGCGAAAGGCATCCTGAAGGTCCAGCACAGTGCGCCGGAGATCGGCCAGGGGACGCACAATCTCATCGCCGTCGTCGCGGCCCAAACCCTCGGCATTCCGCAGAGCGAGGTGAAGGTCGCGCAGCCGGACACCGCGCTCAATTTGCCGTTCGGCGGCGTCAGCGCGCAGCGCACGACGATGCAGATGGGCAAGGCGGTGGAAAACGCCTGCGAGAATTTAAAACGCGAGATCGTTCTGCTCGCGTGCCAGACCAAGGGCGGCAAACCGGAAGAGTGGAAGGTCGCCGAAGGGCGGCTATGGCGCGCGGAGAACAGCTTTTCGTTCGCCGACATCGTCCGGTCCGCGGGCGGTAATTCGGTCGTCAAGGCCGTCGGCGCCCACAGCGCGCCGCCGATGGCGAAAGACTCGTCCTTTAGCGGCATGGACCACTGGGCGCCGAGCGCCGGCGCGGCCGAGGTCGAGATCGACTGCGAGACGGGGGATCTTCGGGTCGTCAAATTCGCCGCGATCGCCGACGCCGGCAAAGCGATCCATTATCCGTCGGCCAAGGCGCAGGTCGAAGGGGGCGCGGTGATGGGCTTCGGCCACGCGCTCTTCGAAGAAGTCGTCTATCAAGAAGGCCAGATGCTGAACGGCCATCCGGCCGAGTACCGGTTGCCGGTCATGGCCGATATTCCGGAATGGTTTTACACCTCGATGCTCGAAAACGAAGACGGGCCGGGGCCGTTCGGCTCCAAGGGGATGTCGCAGACGTCCATCGTCACCGTCGCGCCGGCGATCGGCAACGCGATCTACGACGCCGTCGGCGCGCGCATGCGCTCGCTGCCGATCACGCCGGAGAAAATTTTGCGGGCGATGGGAAAAATAAAATAGCCGTCAGCGATCAGCTCTCAGCTTTCAGTTAAGAAAATTTCTTTAGCTGACCGCTGATAGCTGAAAGCTTGGCGGGGTGGCAATCGTCATAGGAAAGCTGAAAAGATGGACACGAGTCAGACAGTCGCCATTTCTCTCACCGTAAACGGAAAGGGGTGGAGCAGCGACGTTCCCGTCGAAGAAACCTTGCTCGAATTTCTGCGCAGCCGCCTCGGCCTCACCGGGACCAAGCGTTCGTGCGAATCCCAAGTTTGCGGCGCGTGCACGGTGCTCGTGAACCGCCGACCGGTCAGCTCGTGCAGTTATCTCGCTTTCGAAGCGAGAGGGAAATCGGTGCTGACGATCGAGGGCCTCGCGGACGGCGAGCGGCTCGATCGGCTGCAAGAGGCGTTCGTGCACAACCTGGGCAGTCAGTGCGGCTACTGTACACCGGGGCAGATCATGGCGGCGAAGGCGCTGCTCTGGGAAAATCCTTCGCCGACGAGAGAAGAGATCGCTCATTGGCTGCGCGGCAACATCTGCCGATGCGGCTGCTATCCTGGAATCGCCGCGGCGATTCTGGAGGCCAGCGCACAGAAAGAATGAAAGATGAGGGAGGAAGGATGAAAACAGAAGAAGGGCGTAATCATGTGCGCTGGCACGCTGTCTATGCGCTGACGCTTGTTCTGCTCATCGGCGGTTTTCATTCCGCTGTCGCCGCGGACAAAATCAGGATTTCCATCTCCAGTTTGGACGCGGCATTTTTAACCGGCGGCGTGGCGCTCAAGCGCGGCTTCTTCAAGGAAGAGGGCCTCGACGTGGAGCTGATCCGCATGAACGCCAACGTCTCGATCACGGCGCTCGCCACGGGCGACATCGACTACACGATGATCTTCGGCTCGGTGGTGCGCGCGGCGGTGCGCGGCCTGCCGGTGAAAGTGGTCGCCAGCTTCATGGACAGCTCGACGCACACGCTGATCGCGCGGCCGGAATTCAAGTCGGTCAAAGAGCTGCGCGGCAAGACGCTCGGGGTAAGCTCGTTCGGCGCGACGGCCGACGTGGCCGCGCGCATGATGTTTCAGCGGTCAGGCATCGATCCGGAAAAAGAAATCAAGATTATCGCGCTGGGCTCGGACCGCGCGCGCTTCACCGCTCTCAAAGAGGGCATCATCGATGTGGCGGTAATTTCGCCGCCCGCCGACGTCGAGGGAAAAAAGATGGGCTTCAACGTCGTCGCGCGCGCCTACGAGCTCTTTAGCTTTCCGTTCGTGGGCCTCGGCGCGAGCAACAAAAAAATCAAAGAGCGGCCGGACGAGATCAAGCGGACGGTGAAGGCGCTGATTAAGGCCAATCGTTTTATCACCGCGAACCGGGACGGCGCGATTCAGGTGCTGGCGGAGTGGGGCAGGACCGATCGCGAGAGCGCCGCGGCGTCCTACGACGGGACGGTAAAGGTGTTTAACGCGGATGGCAGCATACCGGAGAGCGGCCTCAAGCTCGTCATCGACCAGTCCAGAGAGGCGTTGAAGATCGAGCGGCCGATCTCGGCGGGCGAAGTGGCGGACCTCGGACCGCTGCGCGAGGCGCAAAAAGAATTGGGAATCAAAGGGCGATAACGAAAGGAGAACGTAGCAACATGTTGGAACCAAAGATATCAACGCAGGTGATCGCGGAGAAGAAAAGCTCGTATCGCAAGTGGATCGAGGCCGAGAAGATTCCGCTGATCGAAGGATTCTTCATCGAGGACATCAACTCAGTGCCGCTTTCTCACTGGGCGCGCGTGGGCGCCCCTGCCGCGCGTATCTGTCTCGAAGGCACCGGTGAGACCAACGACGCGTACGTCTGCGAAATCCCGCCGGGGAAGTCGCTCAACCCGATGAAGCACATGTACGAGGAGCTGGTTTACGTCGTGAGCGGGCGCGGCGCGACGACGCTCTGGCAAGACGGCGGCGCGAAGCGCACGTTCGAGTGGGGCGAAGGATCGCTTTTCTCGCCGCCGCTCAACACCAACTACCAGCACTTCAACGGCAGCGGATCGCAGCCGGCGCGCTTCCTCGCCGTGACGAGCGCGCCGATCATGATCAACCTCATCCACAACATCGATTTTATCTTCGACTGCCCCTACCTCTTCAAGGATCGCTTTAACTCCGAGGATGACTACTTCTCGCGCGAGGGCACTTGGTACGCGGGGCGCGTGTGGGAGACGAACTTCGTGCCCGACGTGAAAAACTTGCAGCTCCTCGAATGGAAGGAGCGCGGCGCCGGCGGCTCGCAGGTTCGCTTCCAGATTTCCGAGAACACGATGTGCGGCCACGTCTCGCAGTTCCCGGTCGGCACCTACAAAAAGGCGCACTATCACGGTCCGGGCGCTCACGTCATCATCCTCTCCGGCCAAGGCTACTCGCTCATGTGGCCGAAGGGACAGGCCATCCAGCGCTACGAGTGGAAGCCGGGCAGCATGGTTGTTCCGCCGGCGGATTGGTTTCACCAGCACTTTAACTCCGGCCCGAATCCTGCGCGGTATCTCGCGCTCCGTTGGGGCAGCAAGAAATATTACGGCATCATGGGCGAGGGCGGCGGGCAAACCGACGTGGACATCAAGCTCGGCGGCCATCAGATCGAGTACGAAGACGAAGATCCGATGGTGCGGCGCATCTTCGAAGAAGCCTGCGCCAAGTCGGGCGCCAAAAGCCAGATGGATAAATTTTACAAGAAGTCGGCGTAGCGCGGCTCGGCTTCATGTTTTACTTTAGCTTTCGCGTTCTTCTGGTTATTCTTTCTCTCGTCTGCATTCCGGAGTCCGTCCACGCGCAGAGCCCGAAGAAACTCATTCTCGGCCTCTCCAGTATCGGCGGCGGCATCGATACGCTGTACGTGACGAAGAAGATCGGCGCGTTCAAGCGCAACGGCTTGGACGTCGATCTGGTCCTATTGCAGGGCGGAACGCAGGCGCTGCAAGCTCTTCTCTCCGGCGACATTAAGATCGTCAGCGGTGGCGGCGGGAGCGCGGCGCAGCGGGCGCGCATCAAAGGCGCGGGCAACGTGCTCGTCGCCACCTACACGCCGACGATGCCTTACAGCCTCTACGTCAACGGCAGGATCAAGACTCCCAAAGATCTGAAAGGCGGCAAGGTGGCGGTATCGCGGTTCGGCAGCTCGTCGGATTTCGCCACCCGCTTCATGCTGAAGGGCCTCGGGCTCGATCCGACGAAGGACGTGACGATCATGCAGATCGGCAATCAGCAGGGGCGTTTCACCGCGCTTATAAGCGGCGCGGTGGACGGCGCGGTAATCGATTCGCCGAACACGCTGCTCGCGAAGCGCCAGGGCTTCGTGCAGCTTGCCGACGCGTCCGCGCTCGGACTCGTCTATCCGCACAACAACATCGCCACCACCGACGCCTTCATCCGTGAAGAGCCCGAAACGGTGCGAGCCTTCCTGCGCGCGTTTGTCGAAGGCATCGCGTTTTATAAGACGCACAAGAGCGAGAGCGTCCAGATGATCAAAGAGTTTCTGCGCCTCAAGGACGACGGCATCGCCGAGGAGTCATACGATTACTTTTCCCGTCTCGCCCCCGCCAAACCCTATCCGGCAATAGAAGGCGTTCGCACCGTGCTCGCCGAAATTGCCGCCACCGATCCGGAAATGAAAAACGTCCGCCCCGAGATGTTCGTCGACGCGAGTTTCATCAAAACGCTCGACGAGAGCGGCTTCATCGACAAGCTGTACAAAAAGAACTGAGAGCCGAATGTCAAAGGTCATTACCTTCGCCGGCGGGGACTACGACCGCACGCACCCGCTGATCGAAGGCAGCATCAAGCCGGAAGGGATCGAGTTCGACTGGAAGATTCTTCCGTATCACGAAATCTGGACGCGCATGCTCAACCGCTACGAGTTCGACGCCTCGGAGCTTTCGCTCTCGTCGTATCTGATCGCGCGCACGATGGGGAAGCCGCTGATCGCGCTGCCGATCTTTCCCGCGCGCGCGTTCCGCCATTCGTGCATCTTCGTCAATACGCGGAGCGGTATCCGCGAGCCGCGCGATCTCATGGGAAAAAAAGTCGGCCTGGCGGAATTTCAGCAGACGGCGACCGTGTGGGTGCGCGGCGCCCTGCAGCACGACTACGGCGTCGATCTGGAAAAGATCCGCTGGTTCACCTGGGCGAAGACGAGGATGGAGATCGAGATGCCGCGCCGCTACGACGTGACCGAGATTCCTGCGGCCAAGGCGCCGGACCGGATGCTTGCCGACGGCGAGCTGGACGCGATCATCTGCGCCAACCTTTTTCCCTTGCTGCTGAACGGCCATCCGCAGATCCGCCGCCTGTTCGAAAACTATCCGGAGGTCGAAGCCGCCTACTTCAAGAAGACCGGAATCTTTCCGATCATGCACACGGTGGCGATGCGCGAGGATCTGTGGAAGGAATCGCCGTGGATCGCGGTGAATCTCTTCAAGGCGTTCCAGCAGGCAAAAGCGGACGCGTACGCCCGGCTGAACGATCTTTCGCCTTATAAGATCAGCCTGGTCTGGTTCCGCGAGCCGGTGCGGCGGCAAAAAGAAATTCTCGGCGACGATCCGTGGCCATACGGGTTGGTCAAGAATCGCCACGTCGTGGAAACTTTGATGGGATATCTTTGCGAGCAGGGATTGGCGCCGAGGAAGATTCCGGTCGAGGAGCTGTTCGCGCCGAATACGCTGGAGCTGTAGACCGCATGAGATTTTCTGGCGTCACTCCGAGTACTTTCCCGTCTGTCATCCTGAGCAAAGCGAAGGATCTCTCCGGAGAGATTCTTCGTCGCCTGCGGCTCCTCAGAATGACAGATAGAGGCGGGACCGTGCGTCGGCACTGTTATCGCCGGTCATTTATCGCGGCCGCGCTCTGCTTCGTTGCCTCGAATGCCCACGCCGCCGAGACTAGAAAAATCACCTTCGGCTATTCGACCATCGGCTCGCAAGCGACCGCCGTCTGGATGGCGAAAGAGATCGGGGCGTTCGAGAAATACGGAATCCAGGCGGACCTTATCTATATCGCGTCCGGGCCGGTCGTCGTGCAGGCTCTGATCGGCGGCGATCTCCAGGGCGGCATCGGCGCGAGCAATGCGGTGGTGAACGCCGTTTTTAGCGGCGCGCAGATCGTCGGCGTCGCCACGACTTCGAACCGGCCCTATCATCGACTCTGGGTGCAGCCGGAGATCGACCGGCTGGAAGATTTGCGCGGCAAGGCGCTCGGCGTCACGCGCTTCGGCGCGATCACGGACAACCTCACGCGGATTTTGCTCCGGCGCAACGCCCTCGAGAACACCGTCAACGTCCGACAGCTCGGCGGCACGACAGAGGTGAGCGCGGCGTTTCTGCAGCGCGCGATCGCGGGCGCGGTCACTTCCGAGCTGCGCCTCCCTGCGGGTACGCCGGCGAAGATTCTGCTCTATCTCGTCGATCTCGGAATTCCATACTCGATGAACATGATTCCGGTCGCGCGCGATTACTACCGGAAAAATCAGGAGATCGTCGAGGGGATGGTTCGCGCCTACATCGAAGGGGTTGCGGCGATCAACAATCAAAAAGAGCGTGCGCTCAAGGTCATCGCCAAATACTCGCGCCTGACGGACACGAAAAATATCGAGGACCATTACCGGGATTCCGTAACGTATCTGGAAAAGATTCCGCGCGCGGAGACGGAGGCGCTGGCGACGATTTTGGAATTCATGGGCAAGAAGGGGACTGCGCCCGAGACGTTCGTCGATAACTCGATCGTGGATCGATTGGTCCGCGAAGGCTTTGTGGACAAACTTTACAAGACGCGCTAAACAGTCTGCTGAAAGGCCTCATATGCTTCGTTGCGCTTCGACCGCCTTCGCTCGACGTACTGAAAAGAGTACGCCCGCGCTCGGCGGTTCTCGCGCGCCTCGCCTCTGAGAGCTCTTGAGCAGCCTGAAAACAGAATCAGGAGGATCCGTTTATGGAAAAACCGAGAATCCGCCACATCGCAATCAACGTGCAGGACCGGGAAAAGGAAGCCGCGTACTACAAGGAAATTTTCGGCATGGAGGAAAAATCGCGCGGACCGAACGGCACGATCTATCTGTCGGACGGCTTTGTCGATGTCGCGCTCATCAGCACGCCGCGCCATCCGTGGGGCATCAACCATTTCGGTTTCAAGGTCGATAGCGTAAAAGCGGTCGAGCAGACGGCGCAAACCACGGCCGAGGCGAACACCTTCGGCGCGATCGCCGAAAGCTGGATCAAGGATCCCGAAGGGAACCGCGTGGATATCTCCGAGCACGGATGGCCGATCTGATCGTCCTCGTGATCGTGATTCGTGTTCGCGCCGAAAACACGAACACGGACACGAAACTTCGGAGCACCGCTTCGAAGTGACACGAGCACGCTTTGACATCCGGGACCTTTTTGATCGGGCTCAAAGCGAAAGCTTCGAGGGAATATGAGGATGAGGACGGTTCTGCTCGTCACGGGGCTTTTGGTTTCAGTTCTAACGGCCGCAAATCTGGACGCCGCGGACGCGCCGAAGGAAAAAATCACGTTCGGGTGGGCCGCGATCAGTCCGACGATGGCGGGCGTGTGGATGGCGAAGGAGATCGGCGCGTTCGACAAGTACGGTCTTAACGCCGAGCTGATCTACATCAGCTCCGGCGCGGTCGTCGTGCAGGCTCTGGTCGGCGGCAGCGTGCAGGCCGCGCTCGGCGCGAGCAATGCGGTGGTCGCGGCGATTCTCAAAGGCGCGCCGATCGTCGCGGTAGGCAGCAACACGAGCCGGCCCGGCATGGTTCTCTGGGTTCAACCGGAAATTACCAAGCCGGAGCAGCTCCAGGGAAAAACGCTGGCGATCACGCGCTACGGCTCGACCAGCGACTTCGTCACGCGCCTGATTTTGAAAAAGCTGGCGCTCGACGGAAAAGTCGAGATCAGGCAGTTCGGCGGCGTCGTGGAAGCGGACGTCGGCTTTCGCGCGCGCCAGGTGGAAGGCCGCGTCTCGTCGCAGCCGCCGAGCCCGCAATCGAGAGCGCTCGTCGATGCCGCGGAGCTGGGTATTCCATTCTCGATGAATCTGCTTGCCGTCAGCGCCGAATTCTACAAGAAATCGCCTTCGACGGTCGAAAGAATTATCAAGGCCTACGTCGAAGGCATCGCCGCGCTGCGAAATAGAAAACCGCAGGCGCTTCAGGTTCTCGGCAAATACATGGGACAGCGCGGCGGCGCGCCGGAGATGCACTACGATTTTGTCGTCAAATATCTCGATTCGACGCCGCGCGTCGATCCGGCGGCGATCGACACGATTCTGGAAATGGTCGGCCACTCCGGGCCGGTCGCCGCGAAGCTCTACGACAATGCCGTCATCGACAAACTTCGCGCCGAGGGATTCATCGAAAAACTCTATCCCGCGTCGGGGATACGCCAATGAACGAGGCCGCATGGCGCGAGCGTTTGGGCGCGATGGTGCGCGATTACATGCGCTCGCCGGAGCTGGAGCGCTACTTTTCCGTCAAGATGACCAAGCCGCGCGCCGCGGTGATGGTGGAGCAGCAGAGTCTTTTCGTGCGCCACCGGCGCGATTGCTGGGCGTACGTGTCGGGAAATTGCCCGCTGCTTGCGGTGAAGCAGAGAATATTGGAACACGAGTACGAGGAGATTATCCGCGACCAGTTTTCCGAATACGGCCATCTCGCGCTGATCATCAAGCAGGGCGCGTCCGTCGGACTCGCGCCCGAAGAAATTATCAACGCGAAGCCGCTGCCGGCGACTCAGGCGACGCTCTACGCGTGGGGATGGATGACCAAGGAGATGAGCTGGATCGAAGGCCTTTCGGCCATGACGATCACCGAATGGTGCAACGACGATCGCCTGCTCGGCGATCTCGGCGGCGGGCAATCGACGCGGATGGCGCGTCGTTGGATGGAAGACATGGGCTTCACCTGGAAGGAGATTCCGAATCTGCAGGCGCACAGCCAGGCGGACGAGAAGCACAGCGACATGTTCCTGCCGTTTCTCGCCGAGCACGCGACCGGCGAATGGGAAATTCTGGCGCTGCAAGCGGCGGAGCTGTCGCTGCACCTGAACGCGATGTACCGCGATGGCATCGCCGCGGCGCAGGAGCGAATTAGGCAATAGGCGATTGGCATTAGGCGGTAGAAAAAATCGGCTCTGCGCTCTTCGACAAGCTCAGGGCGAACGGTGGTTAGCATTGTTGGAGATTTTTCCGTTCGTGCTGAGCCTGCCTGTCCTGAGCAAAGCCGAAGGGTCGAAGCGCGAAGCCAAAAAGAACAAAAGTATGGATGTCAAACAATGGCGCGAAACGATCGGCGAGATGGTGCGCAAGCACATGCGCTCGCCGGAGCTGGAGCATTACTTCGCCGTGTCAATGACGCGCCCGCGCGCGCAGGTGATGCTCTTGCAGCTCGGTCTCTACATCCGCCACCGACGCGACTGCTGGGCGAACGTCTCGTCCAACTGTCCGGAGATGGCGGTCAAGCACAAGATCATCGAGCACGAAATCGGCGAAGTCATCAAAGACAAATATTCCGAGCACGGCCATCTCGATCTGATCGTGCGCCAGGGGCGCACGGTCGGCCTCAGCGCGGAGGAAGTTCTCAACGCCAAGCCGCTGCCGACGACTCAGGCGACGCTTTACGCATGGGCGTGGATGACGCGGTGCAAAAGCTGGATCGAAGGACTCGCCGCGCTCACGGTGACGGAATGGACCAACGACGACCGGCTGCTGCGCGACATGGGCGGCGGCCACTCGACGCGCATGGCGCAGCGCTGGATGGCCGACACGGGCCTCAAGATGAAGGACATGCCCAACTTCGAAGCGCATGCGGAGGCGGACGAAGAGCACAGCGACATGTTTCTGCCGTTTCTCGAGCGCTGCGCGACGGGAGAGAAGGAGAAGCTCGCGCTCGCGGCGGTACGGGAGTCGCTCGACCTGTTTGCGATCTACCGAGAGGGCGTCGCGAAGGCGATGGAGAAGCTACCGGCCTAACAAAGAACGTGCTCGTGTCCGTGGCTCGTGTTCGCATAAAGAGAAGCAAGGCTGATTCTCATTGACAGGAAATTCGCTTTTACGAGCACGAAACACGAACACGAGCACGGTGTAGGAGGGTTGTATGAGCTACTGGAAAGAAGCGCGCGCGGAGATCGACGCGATTCTGAATCGCCATTTCGACACGCCGGAGTATAAGCGGCTGTTCGGCGTCAAGTTCACTCCGGCGCGGGAGAAGATTCTCAACGCGCACTATCCGCACTACATCAAGAGCCGCCGCGATTGCTGGGCGGCGTCGCAGGCGAAAGCGCCGCTCGACGTGAAGCGCGCGATCTGGGAGCACGAGAAAGACGAGTTGATCTACGACGAGCGCCTCGGCGCCGCGCACCTTACGGACGAAGACATGGCGGGCGCCACGGAGGAATCCACGCTGCTGCCGGGCGCGCGCGCGGCGATCTACGCCTGGCTTTATCTGTGCACGACGAGGCCGTGGATCGAGAGCCTGATGGTCAATCACACCACCGAGCGAAAAAATAATCCCGAGATCTGCAAAGGCGGCGGATTCACGCAGCGGATGGCGATGAAGAAAGTCGCCGATCTGGTCGGCTCGGTCGAGAAGCTCGACGCCAACACGCGCGTCCACATGGTGGCCGACATCGATCACTCGAACCTATTCGAGCCGGTCTTCGAGCGCTACGTGACGGACGAGCGCGTTGCGCGGGCGGTCGTTAACGCGGCTCAAGAGAGCCTGGCGATCGACCGGGCCTACCGCAACGCGCTGGCGATCGGGATGATGGAGATTCCGGAGTGACGGAATTGAAATAATTCCGGAATCGGGCCCGACCCTCAAGCTTTACTTCTGGCCAGCATCTCGACGGGCGTCTGGCGCGGCCCCAGGCTCTCGTAGTATTCGTTTTTCTCCGGATTGTATCTGCCCTGATTGAAGCCGCCCCCCCTCTGGCTGCGGACAATTACCGCGACTGCTCTTTCGCCGACGGTGACCTCCGTGTGGATCTCGTGCGGCCGCACGAGATCTATCTCTCCGGGCCCGACGAGACGGTCGGTGGTTTTCTTGATCTCGGCGTGTCCCGGCCTGGAGCGGTCGTCGAGCCGCTCGTAGCGCTCGATCCGCTCGTGGCCGTCGAGCACGCCGTAGAGCGTATAGATGTGAGCGTGATCGTGGATGCGCGTGCGCCCGCCCTGGCGCGCGGCTCCTTTCGTCAGGCCGTTGATCGCGAATCCGTAGTCCGGGTCTTCGTAGAACAATAAATTTTCGGCCCGCCCGTCCGCCGGGACGCAGTCCGGCCAGCTCTTCGCAGCCTCCCGTACCTCCGGGTCGGCGAGCAGCTCCGCCAGGATCGGAGAAAGCCCGGTCCAGCGCTTTTCCAGATCCGTCTCTCGAGCGAACAGCTCGCGCGTTTTCTTGATGAAGCGCTCAAGCGCGTTTTGAGTCTTGGCTTCCATGATTGGGGAATCCTCCCTTTTCGTGAATCGACTGCTTTCCCGGGCGCGGCGCTTCTTCGATCGCGTAGAAGCGGGCGCAGTTGTCCCAGAGAATTTTGCGCTTGTCCTCGTCCGACAGCGGCAGCTTGAGAAAGCACTCCACCGCATCCGGATACCTGGAATCGCCGTGAGGATAGTCGGTCGAGAAGACGATGCGGTCGCTTCCCATCTCTTCGATCAGGTGGCGCGCGGGGCCTTCGTCGGGCTCCACGGAGACGTAGCACTGGCGCTTGAAATAGTCGCTCGGCGCCCTGGCGAGCTCCGGCATGAAGACGTCGCCCTCGCGCTCGTAGCCCTCGTCGAGGCGCCACAAGAGCCACGGCACCCAGGAACAATTGGCTTCGAGAAAGGCGACTTTGAGTTTCGGGTGGCGCTCGAGGATGCCGGCGCCGACGAAGCTGCCGAGACCGAGCATCTGCTCGAACGGCTGAGCGTAGACGCGCCTCAAGCCGAAGTTCGGCTCGAACTGCTCGCCGCTCTGGCGCGAGCGCGAGCCGGTGGCCTCATGGAAGCCGACCGGAATGTCGAGTTCTTCCAGCGCGTTCCACAGCGGCTCGTAGTACGGGTCGTGCCAGCTCTTGCCGTTGACGATGTTGGATCTGAGAAAAACCGCGCGAAATTTCAGCTTCTCCGCCGCGCGGCACGTTTCTTCGACGGCGTCCTTTATGTCGTACACCGAGATCATCCCGGCGCCGAGAAGCCGCGTCGCGTCGGTCCGGCAGAAATCGAACATCCAGTCGTTGTACGCCCTGGCTATAGCGGCGGCGAAGCGCGGCTCTCTATCGGGATGAGTGAGTACGCTGAGGCCGCGGCTGGGGAACAGCACCGCGACGTCGATCCCTTCTCGATCCATCGCCTCGAGCTGGACATCGGGCCCCCACCCGCGCCGGGCGTGGTCGCGGTAGAGGTTTTGGTTCCGTTCGTAGTTGCGGCCCCGATGCGGAGTGCCGGCGGTCCTTCTGACGTTGGGGCCGTCGCCGGGGAAGATCACGCCCAAGTCGCGCACGTTATCGGAAGTCCTGCCGCGCGGCGCGATCGGTTTAAACTCCGGGGCGATGTAGCGCTCCCATAGGTCGGGCGGCTCCATGACGTGCATGTCGCTGTCGAAGACTTTGAATCCCTTCTTCGCCATGAGGCCTCCCTTCTTTAACCCGCAGTCGAGGTTGCCGGAGTATTCATTGCGTATATACCTTGTCGATGAAGCCGCTTCTGTCCAGCTCGCGCACGATGCTGTCGTCCGCCATGTCTTCGAAGCGCAGCCGCGCGCCGGGCTTGCGGCTTACCGCTTCCTGGATTTGAGTCTCGACGCCGGCTTGCGTCACCAGCGGCACCCGGTCGTAGAGTTTCGCGCTCGCGCTGTAGGCGTCCTCCAGATAGGCCTCGTTGGTTATTCTGCTGTACTTGGAAATGATTTTTTTGCTTTCTTCCTTCCGGGTCTTGAAGTATTGCATCGCTTCGATGTGCGCCATGACAACTCGCTTCACTGTCTCCCTCCGGCGCGCAAGAAAGCTCCTCGTCGTCGTGGCGCAGATGTAGGGAAAATCGAACCGCTTCAGAAAATCGGCGGTGCTGATGAGGATCCTGAACGGAATGCCTTTGGCCAGGTGAACCATCCCCGGAGGCGACGGAAAGCCGGCGATTCTTCCCGTGCGAAACGACGCCGCCCGCTCCGTCGGGCCGCCGACCTGCATGATCGTGACCTGCTTGTCCGTTTCGAGCCCCAAACCCTTGATCAAAACGCGCGCCGCCACGTCCGACGCGCTGCCAAGCCGGCTTATGCCGATGCTTTTTCCTTTGAGATCCTCCGCCGATTTGATCGACTCCTGCACGATCAGCTCATAGGGAAGGGAATTGAGATAACATGCGACCAGGAGCAGATCCGCTCCCGCTAACACGGCGCTCGCCACGGCGCCTCCCGACGCGTTGGCCACATCCACGTCTCCGGCCATGAGACTGGTAACGCTGATCGTGGTGCTGGAGATGAAGATCAAGTCCGCGTCCAGTCCGTTCTTCTTATAAAAACCCCGGTCTTGAGCGACGTACCAGACGGCGTTGCTGCTCTCCAGAGCGCTGTGTGAGAGCCTGATCTTTTCCTGGCTCCAGGCGTCCCCGGGAGCAAGAGAGGAAAGAAGAAACGCCAGGGCGGCAAAAAACCAAAACCTCCGTGGAAGTTTCATAAAAATTCCAGAAGATGCGACGGTGAGAAGCCTCACTTTCGACGCAATGTCTACCGCGATCCGGGGAGGATGTCCATACATAATATATAGTGGTATCCCGCATTACGACGCTGTGCGAAGTGAGAGCTGCGGCGTATTATTGGGTGGCGCAATCCCACCGCTATGGTTAGTGCGCGAGATCGGTCTCGACCGCTGTTCGCGTGCTATGATATGCGATCCGTGAGATATTAAATCCAACGATTCGACGATCTACCGGGCCAAAGGGGAAAAAGATGCCGAACGTTAAACTACCGACGGGCGTCGATCTCTATTACGAGTCTCACGGCCAAGGAGAGCCGCTGATTCTGGTGCCGTCGACCGCGTTCTCCTGCGAGGTTTGGAAACCTTCGCAGATGCCGCTGGCCGAGTCGCTCAATTTGATCATCCACGATCCGCGAGGATGCGGCCGGTCGGTGACCCAGCAACACGTTTACACGATCGAGCAGATGGCGGCGGATATCGTCGCGCTCATGGATCACTTGAAGATTCCCGCGGCCCATCTTTTGGGCCACTCCATGGGAGGCCGTATCGCGCTGGCCGCCGCGCAGAATTTTCCGGGGCGGGTGAAGAGTTTGATTATGGCGGCGAGCGGCTCGGGCCCCGCGTCGCGTCCGGGCCCGGATTGCATCACGGGTCTGCCGCATCGATTGGTCTTTGAGCTCGTCGAGATGGGCTTGGAGAAAATGATCCGTTATGAAATCTGCGACTCCGATACGTTTTTCACGAAAGACTACCGGGATCGCCATCCCGATAAGGTCGAGGGATTCTTCAGGCTCGCCTGGGCGAC
>JBGPTS010000020.1:0-30122 GCA_041490745.1 Binatia bacterium
AGAGGCGGGAAAGGCAAAAACTTCCCGTTCCGCGCCCGCGCCGCCGCTGAAACTTCTTTCCGTGTTCATAAGGATGCCTTGCCGGGCTCGGGCCGGCGGGCCGCGGGCGCAATTTTCGGCGCCGCAATGGCGGCGTCCTTCCCGGCGCGTCGAATAACCTCCCCAATCCCGGCGACGGTCGGCGCGTCGAAGAGCGTTCGGGGCTGAACCTCGACGCGGAAGACATCGCGTACGCGCGAGATAATCTGCGTCGCCAGCAGCGAATCGCCGCCCAGGTCGAAGAAGTCATCGTGGACTCCGACGCGCTCGATCCTTAAAATCTGCGACCAAATTTTCGCCAGCGCCCGCTCGATCTCGTCACGCGGCTCGACAAAGGGATTCCCGAGCGGCGGCCTCGCCTGGTCGGGGACGGGCAGCGCGCGCCGATCGACCTTGCCGTTGGACGTCAGCGGCAGCGCGTCGAGTAGAACGAAGGCGGAGGGGATCATCGCATCCGGCAGTCTCTCGCGCAAGGCGCGCCGGAGCGCATCGACCGTCGGCCGCGGCCGCGTGCGCGGCACGATATAAGCGACGATCCGCAGATCGCCCCGCGCGTATTCGCGCGCTGTGACGACGGCTTCCTTGATCGCTTCCAGACGGAGCAGCGCCAGCTCGATCTCGGCCGTTTCGACGCGGCGGCCCCTGATTTTCACCTGGAAGTCTTTTCGCCCGAGGTGCTCGAGGCTGCCGTCCCAAAGCATGCGGCCCAGATCGCCGGTGCGGTAAATCCGTTTTCCCCCTTCGCCGGGAGCGCTCGAAAAGGCGGCCGCCGTGAGCTCCGGCTTCCGCCAGTAACCGGGAGAAAGATAGCGGCTCTTGACCGCGATTTCCCCGATCTGATCGAAGCCGATTTCTTTCCCGGCATCGTCGAGGAGGAGAACCTCCATATCATCGACCGCATATCCGACGGGAACGTTCGTTCCGGAAAACGGGGTTTCCCGGTCGATCAGGTTCCATCGAAAGGTCAGGGTTTCGGTCGCGCCGAGACTGTTCACCAGCGTGCAGCTCGGGGGAAAAAATTTTTATACAGCTCGACGTCCGCTCGCGAGATCGAGTCGCCGGCCAAGTAAATCAGGCGGAGATCGGGAAAGCTTTCTCGGCCCGTGAGCGCGCCCGCGAACTGGCGAAAGATTGCCGGGACCGAGCGGTAGAGCGTGATCCCTTGCTCGATCATCCAGCCGGCAAGACGCTCGAGTCCGTCTTCCCTGATATCGAGCGGGCACAAGACGGCGCCGTTGAGGAGCGCTCCGTAGAAGGTTCTGATCGTGCCGGAGAAGCTCGGCGAGGATACGAGCGCGAGCCGGTCCTCCGCCGAGATGTGAGCTCCATTCGTATAGTTCATGATTTCGTGCAGCACGTTGCGGTGATTTTGCATGACACCCTTGGGCTCTCCGGTCGAGCCGGAGGTATAAAGGATATTGGCGATCCGGTCGGGCGCGATATCCATTTCGGGGTTGGGCGCGCCACGGTTGGAATCCAGCTCGGCCGCGTCGATCCATCGAACCCCGAACGTTGCCCACTCGCCGCCGAGAGAAAATTTTCGGCTGTCGGTCACCACGAGGCGGGCTCCGCAGTCCCGCAAAATATATTCCAGGCTCGCGCGGGGATAGAATGTATCGAGCGGCACATAGGGCTTGCCGGACTTGAGGACGCCGAGCCTGGCGGCGATCATCGGCGCGTCGTTCTCCAGCAGCAGCGCGACGGGCTCGTCGCCTTCGTCCGCCCGTTCCAGCACGGCGGCGGCGACGAGATTGGCCGCGTTGTTGAGATCGTCGTATGTGAGCGCTCGCTTGTTCGTTTTTACCGCGACGCGGTCCGGATAGAGGCGCGCGATCTTTTCGAAGCGGCGCGGGATCGACTGCTCGATCTCTTCCCTGGGAAATTCGATGAAGGTCCCGCTCGGATGGAAACATCCGACGCGGATGGCTTTCTGCCGCTCGGGCAGCTCCGGCGCGCGCAAAATTTTTGCCCCGCGGTTCTCGCCGGATATCATGGCGTCGCCTTCCTGCGGCGCGGCTCTCGCGTCACCGGCGAGATCTTGCCTGCCGCGCTTCCCGCGCCGCTGTCCTTGGCTTTCTGAATCGCGTCGGCCATCGCCGCCACCGTCGGCGCGTCGAAGAGAGTCCGCAGAGGCATCTCGACTTGGAAAGCGTCCCGCACACGCGAGATAATCTGAGTGGCCAGCAGCGAATGGCCGCCCAGATCGAAAAAGTTGTCGTGGATCCCGACCCGCTCCAGACGAAGGATTTGAGCCCAGATCGCCGCCACCGTCGCTTCGGTCGGGTTACGAGAACCGACAAAGACCGATCCCGTGTCGGGCCTGGCGGCGTCGGGCGGCGGCAGCGCGCGCCGGTCGATTTTGCCGTTCGGCATGAGCGGCAGAGATCGCAGGAAGACAAACACAGAGGGAATCATATGGTCGGGGAGTTTTTGTTGTAAAAAACCGCGCAACTCGCCGCCGGTCGGGGCCGGCTCGCGCGCGGCGACCACGTAGGCCGCGAGCCGCTTTTCATTCGGCGCGTCTTCGCGCGCGACGACCACACTCTCCTTCACGGCGGAGTGTTGCGAGAGCATAACCTCGACCTCCCCCGGCTCGACGCGAAAACCCCGGATTTTGACTTGATCGTCGATGCGGCCGAGAAATTCAATGTCGCCGTCGGGTAGATAGCGGGCGCGATCTCCGGTCTTGTAGAGCCGCGCGCCGGGCTCGGCGCTGAACGGATCGGCGATGAATTTTTCGGTCGTGAGCTCGGGCCGGTTGAGATATCCCCTGCCGACGCCGTTGCCACCAATATATAACTCGCCGGGTTGCCAGATGGGAACCGGATGCAGGCGTTCGTCGAGCAGGTAAACCGCCGTGTTGGTGATCGGCCGGCCCACCGGCACCGTTCGGCAACGACGATCCGCCCGGCCGCGCTCCACCCGATAGGTCGTCGCCCCGACGGTGGTCTCGGTCGGGCCGTAATGATTGAAGATCACGCAGTCGGGGGCCAGGGCCTGAATTTTTTCTATGAGTTCCCAACTCGACGCCTCGCCGCCGAGCACCAGCCGTCGGCGCGGCAAAAGGCGCTCGGGGCGGGAAGAAGAATGGATCAGAGCCGTGAGATGAGAGGGAGCGATCTTCAGACAATCGACCGGATGGCGGGCGAAGTAATCGCCGAGCGCCTCCGCGTCCGCCGCCCGCTCTCGTGAAATCACGTGCAGGCAACCGCCTGAGCAGAGCGCGGGGAAAATCGCCGTGTTGCCCAGATCGGCGGCAAAGGTGGAAACCGTGGCGAAGCTCGCGCCGGGCGGCAGGTCCAAGCTCCGCGTGATCCCGTTCACGTAATGAACCAGTTGGCGGTGCTCGATCACGACGCCCTTGGGTTTGCCGGTCGAGCCGGAAGTGTAAAGCACGTAAACTGAATTTTCGGGCGTCGCCCCGCCGGTAGGATTCCCTTCGTCTTCGCGGGAAATTTCTCCTTCGCTCGCGTCCAGACAAATCACGCGCGCGCCGCGCGCGGAAAAATTTTCCATCAGCCGCCGCTCGGTCACCAGCACGCGCGCCCGGCTGTCTTCCAGCATGAAGTCCAGGCGCTCCTTCGGCAGCACGGGGTCGAGTGGAACGTACGCGCCGCCCGCCTTGAGAATGCCGAGCATCCCGATCACCATCTCCGGCGAGCGCTCGACGCAAAGCGCCGCCGCCGCTTCCGGCCCGACTCCGGCTCGCCGGAGATAATGCGCCAGTTGGTTGGCGCGGCGGTTCAGTTCTTGGTACGTCAGCCGCCGATCCTCATGCGCCACGGCGACGCTGTCCGGCGCGCGAGCGGCCTGTTGCTCGAAGAGTTCGTGAATGCACTTGTCTTTGGGATCATCGGTTTTCGCGTCGTTGAATTGCGCCAGCAGCCGGCGCCTCTCGACGCCGCTTAAGAGGTTCAGCTCGCCGAGCGGAATTTCCGGATTGTTGACGACGCTTTCCAACAACGCGTGGAATTGTCCGGCCAGCCGTTCGATGTCGTCCGCCGCGAACAAGCCGGAGTCGTAGTGAAATTCCAACGTCAGAGAAGCGTTCGCAATGAGGCAGCGGAGTTTGATTTTGAACCGGTCGATGCAGGCGTACTCCGTGTCGATCGAAAAGAGCGCGCCGCCGGCGGGCCGGGCCTCAAGCCGCTCCTCAAGCTCGAACTGCATCGGGAAAAACTCCGGCTCGGAACTTTGCGTTTCCGGCGCCGCGCTCCGTTCCCAGGTAAAATATTCCTGCCGTTCGTCGGCGTCGGCGGCGGCCTCGCTCGCCCGGCGCAAGACCTCGCTCAGGGAAAAATCTTCTTCAAGACGGCCGGCGATGGGCAGCGCTTGGGCGAACAGCCCCAGCGCGCCGCCGAGTTCCGCAAATTTCCTGCCTGCGAATACGGCGCCGACGACGATGTCCGGCTCTCCCGCAAGCCGCCGGAGCAGGATCTGCCAGCAGGCGAGCAAAAAGACAAAAATCGAGACGCGCCGTTCTCGGACCGACGCCTCGACCTTCCGCGCGGTCGCGGGCTCGATCGTCAGCGCGAGAAATTCCGGCGCGAACGACCCGCCGCATGCCCCTCTCTCGAACGGCAGCTTCAGACGGGCGGCGGTGGAAAAATCCGGCCGGCGGCGCGCGCCCGTCTCAGGCGGCGCTTCGAGCAATTCGTTTTGCCACTCGGAGAACTGCACGTAGCGTTGCCCTTCGGCCGGCAGGTTTCCGCCCTGAAGGCGCGCGGCATAAGATTCGCCGATTTCACGAACGAGATTCTTGAGCGTGACCGCGTCCGCGCACAGCGAAGGCAGGCAAACGAGCAGCGCGTGTTTTTGCGTCGAGAGCGCGAGCAGGGCCAGGCGCAAGAGCGGCCCGCGCTCGAAGTCGAAAGGAGCGCGGCGTTGTTCCTTGAGCCGGCTCTCGATCTCGGCCGCCTGTTCAATGGGGCTCAGGCGGGTCAGATCGACCTTGTCCCAAAACGGCGCGCCGCGATCGGCGATCGCCTGAAAGGGGACTTTCATCCCGCTCGGGAGAGGAAAGGTCGTGCGCAGGATCTCGTGGCGACCGACGACTTCTTCAACCGCCTGCGTCAGGACCTCCGCGTGGAGATTTCCTTTGATCGCGACGGCGCACTGAGCGCGATAGGCGAGACTGTCGCGCTGCAACCGCCAGAGACGCCGTTGCTGGGGAGAAAGCCTGAAGCTCTCGGAGATATTATCGCGCTGAGATTCCATCGGCTGCGTCTCGTTTTCCAATCATCTCCGCCATGGCGACGACTATTCTACGCGGGCCTTCGAAGGGGTTGCGCGCGTGCGCGGTGAGCATGTTGTCCACCATTAAAATATCCCCGGGCTGCCAGGGGAAGCTCGCCGCCGCCCGGCGATACGCCGCGCCGATCTCTTCCATCGCCGAATCTTCGATCGGCGAGCCATCGCCGTAACCACAGTTCCGCGGCAGATCCTCCGCCGCAAAGAGCGCCGTCAACGACTCGCGCGTCGCGAGCGGCAGGCACGCGAGATGCCAGTGTTGCAGCTGGTTGAACCACACCATCTCGCCGGTCTTGGGATGCTTTTGCGCGGCGGAACTGACGTGACGGATTCTCAGACCGTGATTCGCCCTCCAGGCAAAGTCCATTCCGGCGGCCCGGCAATAACTCTCGACCGCCGACTTGTCCGTGGTTTTAAAGAATTCCTGCCAGCCCGGCGGCCTCTGGTCGGAAAAATTTCGCACGTACATGATCTTTTTTTCCGCGAATCGCCGGAGAATCTCCCGGTCGATCAGGCGATAAACCTTGCGGCAGTCGGCCAGCGGAGTTTCCCCGCCCCGCCGCGCCGCCTGAACGCAAAAAAACCATTGCTTCATCGGCCAACGGTGCATGTGCGAGCTTTCATTGTGAAACAAAATCGACTCCTCGGGCGGGTAGGGAGTCGATTCGTAAACTTTTCCGGCGCGTCCCACCCGCGGCAGATCTTCGTATTCGCCGAAGAGCTCGGCACAGATGGCCGAGGCAAAATTTTCAAACTGGGACACTGAGCTTACGCCGAAGCCGCGAAACAGCAGCGCGCCGCGCTCAAGCAATCGCCCCTCGATAAATTCCGTGTTGCGTTTGGCCCACTCGACAATATCGACGTCGTCCAACGCCGGCCGCACGAGCAAAGGAAGCGTTTTTCCCGGCGCTAAATCGTCCGTCTCGACCAGGCTCAGCCGTGACAGGTCGATGGCTTTAGGCATGATTTTCCTGAACCGGGCGAGATTCGATTCATGGCGGGTTTTCTCCGCCGCCGCGCGCCGGCTCCTTTCGGCTTCGGATGCCGCTCCCAAGGCCTTGAGCGGGGCGTCCGGCCGGGCGACGATGCCGCTCAGCAGCGTCTCGAAGCGACTCGCCAGGCGAGCGATCGTGGAATCATCGAAAAGATCGGAGTTATAGACCCAGGTCGCGACGAGTCCTTGTTCCTTCTCTTCCGTAAATAGAGTGAGATCGAATTTCGCCGTCTCGCGGCCGACTTCCAGCGGGCTCAGAGCGAGGCCCGATATCTGCGGCGCGCGCGCCGGCAGATTCTGCAACACAAACACCGCCTGCACGAGCGGGTGGCGGCTCATGTCCCGCTCCGGCTTCAGCTCCTCGACCAACTTGTCGAACGGCAGGTCCTGGTGGGCGTACGCATTCATGGCGACGTCGCGGATGCGTTTGAGCAACGCCGTGAAAGCGGGGTTGCCTGAAAGGTCGGCGCGGATCGGCAAGAGATTGACAAAAAATCCTATCAGATCTTCCGTCTCGATCCGGTTGCGATTGGCGACATCGATGCCGACGACGATGTCGTTCCGATCGGTCAAGCGGCCGAGCAGCGCGCTAAACGACGCGAGCAATGTCATGAACAACGTCGCGCCCTGCCGATGACTGAGCGCTTTGATTTCATCGCTCAGGGCCTTCGGCAGCGCGAACGATTGCGCCGCGCCTCGATAGCTCTGAACCGCCGGCCGGAGCCGGTCGGTGACAAGCTCCAGCGCGCGAGGAGCGCCCTGGAGCTGCCGCGTCCAGAACGAGAGCTGCCGCTCAAGGACCTCGCCCTGCAGCCAACACCGCTGCCAGACGGCAAAGTCCGCGTACTGAATCGGCAGCGGCGCGAGCGGCGAGGGCCTGCCAGCCGAGAAGGCTTCGTAGAGCGCCGCGAGCTCGCGCAAGAGCACGCCCATGGACCAGCCGTCCGAAGCGATATGATGCGTCACCAGAATCAGGATTTCTTCCTCCGGTCCGAGCTTCAGCAAGGCGGCGCGCAGCATGAGATCGGCGGATAGGTCAAAAGGCCGGGCAACTTCCTCCCGCAGCAAACGGCGAATCTCCGCCTCGCGCTCGACAGCCGGCATCTGGCTGAGGTCGGTCGTCCGCATTTTGAAGGATCGCTTCCCGGCGATGACTTGCGCGGGGACTCCGTCGACGGCGGCAAAAGTGGTGCGCAGAACTTCGTGGCGGTCGACGATCTCGTCGAGACTCCGCTCCAGCGCCGCGGCATCGAGCGAGCCCGCGATCCGAAAGGCCGCGGGAATATTGTAAGCGGAATTGCCCGGCGCCAACTGATCGACAAACCACAAACGCTGCTGGGCGAAGGAAAGCGGAAGCGATCCGTCCCTGGGCACGGGTTGAATGGATTCGGCGCTGGCCCGCCCGGCCGTTTGCCGGCCGGCTTCGATGATCCCGGCCATTCCTGCCACCGTCGGTGCTTCGAAGAGAGCCCGCAGAGCCAGCTCTACGTGAAAGGCGGACCGCACGCGCGAGATAATCTGAATGGCCAGCAGCGAATGGCCGCCCAGTTCGAAAAAGTTGTCCTCGACTCCGACGCGCTCGACTCGCAAAACCTGCGACCAAATGTTTGCCAGCGTCCGCTCGATCTCGTCGCGCGGCTCGATAAAGCCCGCGCCCCTTTCAAATTCCACCGGCGCCGGCAGCGCTTGGCGATCCAATTTGCCGTGCAAAGTCCGCGGCAGCGCGTCGAGAAAAATAAAATCTCCCGGAATCATATACACCGGCAGCCTCGTCTTGAGAAAAGCGCGGAGCTCGGAGATGCCGGGCGCTGCGCACCTGCAAACCACATACGCCGCGAGCCGCGTCTCTCCCGCCGCCTCACGCGCCAAAACCGCCGCTTCGCGCACCGCCGGATGGCGGCAGAGAGCGGCTTCGATCTCGCCCGGTTCGACGCGGAAGCCGCGGATTTTAATTTGATCGTCCAGCCGCCCCAGAAACTCGATGTTGCCGTCGGAAAGATAGCGCGCCAGGTCGCCGGTTTTGTAGAGACGCGCGCCCGGCTTATCGCTGAAGGGATCGGGAACGAAACTCTCCGCCGTCAATTCCGGACGATTCAAATAGCCGCGGGCGAGACCCGCGCCGGAGATGTGGAGTTCGCCCGTCTCGCCGATCGAAACCGGTTCAAGCCCGGAGTCCAGAATGTACGCCCGCGTGTTCGCGAGCGGCCGCCCGAGCGGAACAGTCGCTGAACCGCGCACTCTTCGCCGATGGCCGACGGCGTGGGTCAGCGTGCCGACGGTGGTCTCAGTCGGACCGTAGTGATTGAAAACGGCGCACGACGCCGCCGCTTGGAGTTCCGCCAGCCAATCGCGGCGCGCGGCTTCGCCGCCGACGATGAGCCAACGCCGGGGCAGAAGATCCCCGGCGCGCGTGGAAGCCGACAATGCGGCCAAGTGCGAGGGCGCGATCTTGAGCAGATCGATTGGATGGCGCGAAAAATAATCGGACAGCGATCGCGCATCGACCGCGCGCTCCTCGGATATGACGTGGAGACAGCCTCCTGAAATCAGCGCGGGAAAAATAACCGTCTGGCTCGAATCCACCGAAAGCGGCTGCACCATCGCGAAGCTGGCGCCCGATTTAAGATCCAAGCGCTCCGAGACGGCGTGGACATAGTTTAGAATCTGGCGGTGCTCGATGAGAACGCCCTTCGGCATTCCCGTCGAACCGGATGTGTAAATAACGTAGGCCAAGTCTTCGAGCGTCACGGACGCGGGTAAATTTTCCTCGCTCTCCCCGGCTATAGAGTTCCGATCCGCGTCGAGGCGAACGATCCGCGGTCCGTTTTTGAAAGTCGAATCGGAGTGGCGCCCGCAGGCGATCACCGTGGAGGCGTTGGCGTCGCGGAGAATAAAGTCGAGGCGCTCGCGCGGCCAGGCCGGATCCAGCGGCACATAAGCCGCGCCCGCTTTCAAAACTCCCAGCACGGCGATAAGCATGCCCAGCGAACGCTCCATGAAAATCGCCGCGAGCGCCCCGGCGGCGACGCCGGATTTTTGCAGCCGGCGCGCCAATTGATTGGCGCGCGCGTTGAGCTCGCGATACGTCGCCCGATCGTCCTCGAAAACGGCGGCGGTCGCGTCGGGCGTTCTCGCGACCTGAGCTTCGAAAAGCTCGTGAAGACAGAGGTCCGCCGGATACGTCTTTTTCGTGCTGTTCCATTCGACCAGAACGCGCCGCCGTTCTTCGGACGCGAGCAAGTCGATCCTTTTCAACTGCTTCGACGGATCCGCAAGAACCGCGTCCAACAGGCGAAAAAACTGCTTTACGGTCCGCTGGCGTCGGTCCGAATTGAAAACGTCCGAGTGAAAGTCAAAATCCAAAAATAACTCGCCCGAACCGTCGAAATCGTGCACTTGCAGGGCCAGGGCGTCGCTTTCCCGTCCGGTGTGTATCCACTGCATATGCACCGGCATGCCGGCGAATTTTGGAAAGTTGGTGGCGTGATAGTTCAGCACCACGTCGTACAACTTGTCATGCGCCGGATTCGCCAGAGCGAAATCGCGAACGGGCCGGATCTCCGCCACCTCGGCGCGAACTTTTTGCACGACCGAGCGGATCGTATCGTCGTCGAGCGCGATTTCGAGCGGCGATACTCCCATGACAAGTCCCAACGTAGCTTTAAAGTCGCCTCTCCGGTTGTGAAACGGCACCCCGATCGATAGCCGGCGCCGGCCGGTGACGCGGTGAAGGTACGCAAAGAGAACCGCGGCGAAGACGTGAAAGAGCGCCGCGTGTTCCGTGGCGCCGGGAATCTCTTCGCGCGCGAAGGTTTTCAATCTCTGCGTTCGCTCGGCACCCAAACGACGGGACACCCGCAAGGTCGCACCCGTTCGGCCGCTCGCGCCGCCGAAGAGCGCCGCCGGTTTGCTCGCGACCTTTTTTTCCCAGTATTCGCGCGCTCGGCGATGGCGCGCCGATGCCCGCTCGGCGCGCTCGTGGGCGACGTAATCTTGAAAGCACGGCAAGCGAGCGACGCGTTCCAAACTCCCGTTAACGGCGCGCTCGTAGAAATCAGCCGCGTGCCGATAGAGCAGCGCGATCGACCAGCCATCCGTGACGATGTGATGCAAACTCAAAACCCAGACGAACCGCTCCTCCGCGACCTTGAGCAGCGCCGCATCGAAGAGCCGCCGATCCAGATCGAAGACGATGTCCCGTCGGTTCGCGAGCCAACGCTTCAATGCGTCCTCCTGGTTCGGGCGCGCGGCGAGGTCCTCGTATTCGACTTCGTACGCGAAAGGTTCCAGCACCCTCTGGCGCGGCACGCCGTCGATCTCTTCGATCACCGTGCGCAGCGAATCGCTGGAGTTGACCAGCGTCTGAAAGGCTTCCTGAAACCGGCGCCGATCCACTCGGCCGCCGAACGTAAAGGTAACGGTTACTTTGTAAATGGGCTCCTCCGGCTTGAGCTTCTGGCCCAGCCAAATGAGGAGTTGGTTTCGTGTTAGATTCGATCTTTCGTAAATGTCGGGCTCGGTTCTTGTATTCATCGTACTTCTTGCGCCGCCGGCGCGCTCAATCCGTTAAACCCCGACTGGTCATAGAGGCGTCTTCGCCGGATCGGCCGCTCGGAAAATCGGCGAATTCGCCGCTGCGACCGCGGCGCCGGCTTTCTTGGATCTCTGAATGATTTCGGCCAGCCCGGCGATCGTCGGCACGTCGAAGATGCTCCTTAACGCCAGCTCGAGCCCAAACGCGTCGCGCACGCGGGAGATAATCTGAGTGGCCAGCAGCGAATGACCGCCCAGGTCGAAGAAGTTGTCCTCGACTCCGACGCGCTCGACTCGCAATACCTGCGACCAGATTTTCGCCAGCGTTCGCTCGATCTCGTCGCGCGGCTCGACGTAGCCCTCGCCGCCGATAAATTCGGCCGGCGCCGGCAGCGCGCGCCGATCGACTTTGCCGTGCAGAGTCCGCGGCAGCGCGTCGAGAAAAATAAAATCTTGCGGGATCATATAGTCGGGCAGCTTCGCCTTCAGAAAAGCGCGCAGCTCCTCGCGCAGGCGCGCCGGGGAACTCCACGCGGGCGCCCCTCCGTCGGCCGGATGAACGGCGGCTCGCGACGCGTCCCGCCTGATCGCATAAATCGTCGGAATTTCAATCGCCGCCCGGCCGAGCGGCCCCACGCGGTCGAGCGCGACCTCATAGCCCCGCTCGGTCAACAAGCACATGATCGGCGCGGCGAGATCATCGTGCGTCTCGACGACGATTTGGCGGATTTTTCTCCAATCCTCGCCGTCGATGCCGGCCAACACGTCGGCTTCGCTGCGCTCCACGTCGATTTTCAGGAGATCGATACGACCTATTCCAAGCTCGCGGATCATCTCGGAAAGCGTCGCGACCCGGCAAGTGAAACGCTCGACGGGCACGTGCGTAATCGCCGCCGGCCGCTCTGCGCCGAACTCGGACGCCTGTTGCCGGAGGTGCCGGAGGACCATCGAGCGTACTTCTTCGATGCGGCGGCGCGCGTCCTCTCCTTCCGCAAAGCGCCCCGACATCGCGCCGACCTGCGGGAAGTAGATGAACTCCTCGTTCCCGGAGCGCGCGCCGAGAGCAAGGTTGTAGAGCTTCGCGCCGATTCCATGGAGCGCCGTGTTGAGCGAAAGTTTTCCAAAGCTGGGGGGGATCGGCTCGAACGCGTAGATGGAAGCGTTCGCGCAGCGCCGTTGGACGAAAAGAGTAAACAGTCCGATGTTCGCGCCGACGTCGAACACGCAGTCGCCGTCTTCCAGCGTGACGCCGTGACGGAAATGCATCTCCGCCTCGAAGATCTCGCGGTAAAGAAAATCGGTTTCGCCCTGGTTCTGTTGCACCACAAACATGCCGTTCGGCAGGACCGAGCGCGGCAACTCGCCGAGCCGCCCCTCGCGCTCGAGACGGAGCACCCGACGGAGCGGCGCTGCGCGCTCCGCATGCGGCGCGACGTAAGCGATCAGGCGCCGCTCTCCCGGCTGGACCTCGCGCGCGACGACCGCGGCCTCATCGACCGCGGGATGACGTTGGAGCGCCGCTTCGATTTCGCCCGGCTCAATGCGGAAGCCGCGGATTTTTACCTGGTCGTCGATGCGGCCGAGAAATTCGATGTTGCCGTCGGCGAGATAGCGCGCGAGATCGCCGGTCCTGTAGAGCCGCGCGCCCGGCGCGGCGCCGAACGGATCGGAAACGAAACGCTCCGCGGTGAACGCGGGCTGATGGAGATAACCTCGCGCTACTCCCGCGCCGCCGATGTAAAGCTCGCCGGGACAGCCGATGGGAACAGGCTCGCCATTCGCGTCGAGCAGATAGATTCGGCAATTCATCAGCGGCCGGCCGATCGGAATCGTCGCGCCGCGATCGGGCGATTGCCGATCGAGCGCGTGAGCAGACGCGCACACGGTCGCCTCCGTCGGGCCGTAGCCGTTGACCACCGCGGCGGTTTCGATCCATTGATCGACGCTCGCCCACGTCAGCGCTTCCCCGCCGCTCAAAATCAACCGGACATTTCCGAGAACTCCGCTGCGCGCGTTGAGCAGGCCGAGAAGCGACGGCGCGGCGCCGACGATGGTCACTCGATGCCGCGCGATCGCCGTCACCAGCCGGTCGGGGTCCAACGGATCGACGTCGCTGTAGAGAACAACCGCGCCGCCGGCCGCGAGCATCGGGAAGATCTCGCCCACCGAAACGTCGAACGACGTCGAGGCGAGTTGAATCGTCCGGTCGCTCTCCTTGGGTCCGTAGGCGCGGAGAAACGAGGCGATCAGATTGACGACGCTCCGGTGCTCGATGAGCACGCCCTTGGGCTCGCCCGTGGAGCCGGACGTGTAGATCACGTACGCGAGATTCGATGCGGACGCGCTGTGTACTTCAGGATTGGACTCGCTTTCCCGCGCGAAGGCTTTCGAATCGCGGTCGAGACAGAGCGTCGCAACGCCGAGTCGCGCGACCGATTCCGCCAACCGCTCCTGCGTCAGGACGAGCGCCGCGCGGGTATCGTGCAACATGAACCGGAGCCGGTCCGCGGGATAGCTCGGGTCCAGCGGCACGTACGCGCCGCCGGCTTTGAGGATCGCGAGCATGCCGATCACCATCTCCGGCGAGCGCTCGACGCATAGCCCGACCAATACCTCCGGACCCACGCCGTAGTTTTTAATAAGATGATGCGCCAGTCGGTTCGCTCGAGCGTTAAGCTCCCGGTAAGTGACGCGTTGTTCTTCTAACACCACGGCAACGGCGTCAGGCGTCCTCTGTGCCTGGGCTTCGAAGAGTTCATGCACGCGCCGGTCTGCCGGATAATCTTCCCCGGTGTCGTTCCACTCGACGAGAAGTTGCCGCCGCTCCTTCTCGGAGAGCATCGACAGTTCCGCGAGCCGGCGCGCCGGATTCGCGGCCATGCCTGCGAGCAAGTTTGCGAGGTGCCCTAAAATACGGGCCATCGTCGCGTCGTCGAAGCGATCCCGATCGTATCCGATAATCAGGAGAAGCTCGGCCTCCAGATAGGCGGCCAGCGCGATGGGATAATTCGTCGTCCCGAGAAACTGAAAGTGCCGCTCCTCCGCGCCGCCGTGCCCGCGCAAAATAAAATCGTGCGGATTGTTTTCAAACACCAGCAGAGTTTCGAACAGCGGTCGTCCGGCGGGCACGTCGCTCCATTCCCGGACTTTGACCAGCGGGGTATGTTCATAGGGTCGGGTCGCTATCCACTGAGCGCGAATCTCTTTCAGCCATGCGAGCAGCGGCATTTCAGCGGGAAGACGTATCCGGACGGGCAGCGTATTCATAAAAAGCCCGACCATACTCTCCGCGCCTGCAAGAGCGCTGTAACGATTGGCTCTCGTGGCGCCGAAGACGACATCGCTCTCGCCGCTGTAGCGGCTCAAGAGTAACGCCCAGGCTCCTTGCACCAGAGTGTTGAGGGTCAGGTCGTGCCGGCGCGCCACGGATTGTAAAGCTTCGGTCAGTGTCGCCGAGAGCCTGGCCTCTTGTTTCCCATTGTTTCCCCGTTCGCGGGATGGAGCGGGGCGGACTCGCTCCACCGCCAATACCGTGGGAGCGGCGAAGCCCTTGAGCATGCTGCGCCAGAAATTCTCCGCCGCGCCGAAATCCTGCTTTCCGAGCCAGTCGATGTGCTCCCGGAATCGCTGCGGCGGCGGCAGGACCGGATCATGATTCCGGCGGAAACCGTCGTAAAGTAAAAAAAATTCTCCCAGTACAATCGACCTGGACCGGCCGTCGAGCAGCGTGTGATGATAAGTCCAGACGAAGCGATAATCCGCGTCCCCAACGCGGAAAAGCGCCAGGCGCATCAGCGGCGCTTGATCAAGCTGAAAGCCTCTGCGCCGATCAGCCTCGGCATAGGTTTCCAGCCGTTCCACCTGCTCGCTCGCCGGGGCGTCGCGCCAGTCTTCTTCGCGCCACGGGGACACTACGCGTCGATGAACTTCTTGAAGCGATGCGTCGAGGCCCTCCCAGCGAAACGCGGTGCGCAAAGCCGCATGCCGATCCACGACCTGTTGCCACGCTTTTTTGAAGGCCGGTACATTTAAATCTTCTCGCAGGGAGCAGATCGATTGCTGGCTGTAAACGCCGGTCTGCGGGGCATACAGGCTGTGAAACAGCATCCCCTGCTGCATGGGGGAAAGCGGGTAGGAATCTTCAATCGTTTCGACCGGCATCGGATATTCTCGCAGCGCGCCTGGAGCGCCTGCCGATGGGATGGAGACGCGCTAGCTCTTCGGCGGCGGCTCGCCCATCTTCTTCCTGAGACTCAGCGGCCGCATGTCGGTCCAGACTTCTTTGATGAATAACAGACATTCCGCCTTCGGCCCGCTCTTTCCCGCATCTTTCCAGCCGAGAGGGTTCTCCCGGTCGGCGGGCCAGATAGAATACTGCTCTTCGTGATTGACGACCACCTTATATAGGGTGGCGTCTTCTTTTTCGTCTCCATCCATCGCGATCACCAACGAGCCGACACGGATCACCTGGCGGTGAAAATATATGACGGGGTGGTTTTATGTCAACCGAAGCGCCGGCCGGGTGGAGTGAAAGCCAATCGGCCCGGCCGCTACGCAACGACTCGGATCGTGGCGTGCGCCGGCCGCCTCACTCGCGATCGCGCAATATGTGCAATGGCACGATTTTGCCCCGCCGGCTCGCGTAGGGAATCCGGCGCTCGACTCTAAACGTTCCGGCGTCCTGCCAGAGCTTGATCGTCAAACGGTTGCTATGCTGCCCTTGCGCCAGAATTTCTTTTAGGCGCGCGAGCAACCTCTCTTCGCCCACCGCTCCCACCTGTGGATGGACCAAAAGGGTCAGACGGGTCTGGCCGTTGTCGTCCTCCTCCTCCACCAGTTGGTAATCTCCGGGGCCGCCGCCGAACTCGGAAGGAAGCGTCTTCTCAAACAGCTCGAAGAGATCGTAGTGGAAATAATTCACTCCCTCGCTGGTAAACTTCTCGTAGCTGCGGATGCGGTGAATGTGCAGGTCGAAGCCCGCCTTCTCCAGCGCGCAGCCGCAGTCGCGCCGGGTCAGCGTCGCGTAATCGCCGTTCTCCACGTTGAGAAAAAACCGCACGGTCAGCGGATTGATCGAGGTGACCAGCAAGGGGCGGATGTCCACGGCGTCCTCGGCGACCGGGCGCGCGTGCTCGATCATCGCCAGCATGTGCCGGCTCACGTGCATCTCGTCGGTGCGAGCGGGACGGCCGCAGCCGTAGCCCACCATGAGTCCCAGGTCCTCGAAACCGTAGCTCGGAATCGCAGCGGCGCCGGCGGCGCGCGATCCTGACTGCGTTGCTGGCGACAGTGGTAATGCAGCAGCCCTTACCCTCACGTTTTTTTTCCAGCACCCACGAGACGATACGAGGGATCTCCTCGAAATCCACAACTTCAGGTCGCGGCAGGCCGGCAGCGTACCGCCTCCCGATCGACACGATCAAACGGGTTGTTAGATAATGATACCATTTCCCGAGCCCGGTGTTGGTGGGGGCCTTGCGGGCAAACCAGCGATCCGTCGGCACTCCTATTTTCGCATGCTGCAAAAGACTGCGGATGCCGCCGCTGGACGGCAGTGTCGCTTCGTAGATGGCGTGGCTATAATCGTAGAGACCGTGGGCGGCGAAAAAAATGCTGCGGCCCGCGGCCGATTGGGCCACTAGGTCGAGTGAGGACGGGGAGAGCAGCGGCCGGTTGCTCGTGCCGCTGCTCTGCGAGACGTAGGACGGAATCAGTTCGGTATTTATGAGGTCGTTGGGCTCGACCCGAAACGAGAGCGCGCCGCGCTTCACCTCGTCCTTGCCCTTGGCTTCCCGCGCGGTAAGATAGACGCCTTCAGCCGCCAACCGTTCGAGTGCGGGCTCCAGGCCGCCGCGGCCGACCGCGGCTTGCAAGTCGGCGAACTCGCATCCCGTGTGGTGGAGCAATTTCAAATAGGGACTGGCCGGGCGCTCATAGACGCGTCGGCGAACCAGATCGAGAAACCTTTCCTCGCGGCTCTCCAGAGCTTTTTTAAGCTCCTCTTCCGCTCTTTGCGGGCTCACCGGGTCGGAGAGAAATCGCCGCAGGGCGGCGGCAAGGGTCAACGTCCCTCGAAGATTGATGTCGTTTATACCGGATTTCAGTTCCCGGTAACGCTCCTTAAGCTGGTGGAGGCTAAGCATCGTTCTCAACCTCGCCGCAGGTCCCTCCGCGAAGCATCACACGTTAAACCGGAAATGAATGATGTCGCCGTCCTGGACGGGATAATCTTTGCCTTCGAGGCGAAGCTTTCCCGCCTCGCGGCATTTGGCTTCGCTGCCGTAGCGGATGAAGTCGTCGTAGGCGACGACTTCGGCGCGGATGAAGCCGCGCTCGATGTCGCTGTGAATTTTTCCGGCGGACTTGCGTGCAGATGTCCCCTGCTCGATCGTCCACGCTTTCACTTCGTCTTCGCCCGTTGTAAAAAAACTGATGAGCTTGAGCAGCGCGTACGACGCGCGGATGAAGCGGTCGCGCGCCGGCGCCTCGATCCCCAGCTCGCTCAAGAAGGCCTGCCGGTCTTTTTCTTCGAGCTGGGCGACTTCCATCTCCACTTTGGCGGACAGAGCGAGCGCCGGGATTTGCAGCTTGTCCAGCTCGGCCCGGTACGCTTCGGGCAAGTCTTTTCCCGCCCGCTCCTCGCCGACGTTGAAAAGCGCGATCACGGACTTGCGGCTTAAAAAGCCGAAGCCGGCAATCAGCGTCTCTTCGTCGGCCGTGAAGCTCAAGCCGCGCAGGCTCACCTCGCTCTCCAGCGCCTTCAGGCAGCGCGCCAAGACTTCGCCCTCGCGCTCTTTGCCTTTTTCTTTTTTGAGTTTAACGAGCCGGTTTTCCACCACACCGAGGTCCGCCAGAATCATCTCGGCTAACAGATCGCGCAGCTCTTTCATCGGTGCCGACGCGCCGCCGAAATCGCCGAGCACGAGCGCCATCGCATCCACGTCGCGCATCTGCGCCAGAAGGGCGGCGTTCGCCTTGAGTTTTTCTTTTCCCTGCTGCGCGGGAAAATCGGTGAAGCGAATCTCGGCGTAAGTCGTCTTCTTCGGCTGGAAGATCGCGGAAAGGCGATCCACACGCGCGTCGGGCACTTTGGTCACGCCGACGTGGCTCTCCATTTTCTCTCCCGCTCCCGCCGCAGCGTGAAGACCGGTGAGCGCGTTGAAGATCGTCGTTTTGCCGGAGCCCTGGTGGCCGATCAAGCCTACTTTCATCCGCGTTACTCCGTTTAGAAAAGGATCGAAGTCAACAGATAACAAAAACACTGCGTCTTGTGTAGGGGCAGGCCTGCGTGCCGGCCCTTCGGTTGCTTGCCGCCGGACCGCAAGGTATCGTCAAATAAATCGTGGGCCGTTTGAAACGAAAACTGAAAATCACGGTGGGCGCGCTTTTCGCCCTTCTCCTTTTCGTCTACGCCGCGCTTTATTTCCTCATCGGCTCCGAATACGTCCGCGCGCGGGTCGAAGCCGAGATCAGCGCGCGCACGGGCTACGAAATCAAAATCGGCGCTCTCCGGCTGGCGCCGCCGCTCGGTCTCGCGCTTTCCGATGTCGCGGTCGCCAAAGACGGTGCGGTTTTATTCCGCGGGAAGAAAATCGCCGGGTCGGTCACGCTGCGGGGTCTCTACGATCGAAGGATTCATCGCCTGTCCTTGGAGAAGCCGTCGATCCATCTGTCCTTGCAAGATCTTTTCCGCCCCTCGGCTAAGCCCGCGCCGCAATTTTCCATCGGCGAGTTGACGATCGACGACGGGGAAGTCGTTCTCGAAACGGGACAGCGCGCGCCCTTCGCGCTGAGCGCGATTTCCCTCAGCGCAACCAACGTGAACCTCGGCGCCGAGACCGGCTTGCAGCTCAAAGCCAACCTGCCGGCGCTCGACGCGAGCGCGATCGTGACTCTCTCCGGCGCCGCCGCGGCAAAGCGGGCGGAGATCGCCGTATATCAAGCCAAAGAAAAAAAAGTCTTTGCCGCTGCACTGCTCATGACGGCCAAAGCCGGGAACGCTTATGAAATCACCGCTTCCGGCGAAGCGGCGGATCTTCGCTGGGGCACTGAGACGATTGACGGCGGGTTTCAAGCCGTTGTCGCCGCGGGCGCGAAATTCGAGACCGTCCAGTGGACGATGGAAGCGAAGATGCCGCGCTTGCCGATGAAACTTCTTCCCATGGGAACCGCACTCGAGCCGGGCGCGGTAGCCGCGACGCTTTCGGGCGGCTACTCGGCCGCGGAAAAAACCGCGACGCTGGAGAAAATCGCCGTGAGGTCGAATCTCGGCGCAATCGACGGTCGCGCCGCCGTCCGCCTGGCGGAAAAACCGGCGCAGGTAACGGGAACTCTGCGCCTCAGCGGCCTGGCGCTCGACCGTCTGAAGCCGCTCATGCCGGTCGCGCTCGGCGCGCTCAAATACGGCGGCGTCGTCGCCGCGGAGGCTAACGTCACGGGCGCATATAACGATCCGGTCGTCTCCGGCTCGGCATGGAACGACGGCGCCAAAGTCGAAGGAGAAAAAATTTCCGCGCGCCGCCTGGCGTTCAGGATTCCGTTTGCGTGGCATCGCTCCTCGCTCCGCGCCACAGCCGGGTCGCTCCAACTCGACGGTCTCGCCTTCGGACGCCAAGGCGAAACCCAGTTCAAATTCGAGCGCGCGAGTTTTTCCGGCGACGGCGTGAAGGAGTCGGGAAAGCCGGTTGCGATCGACGGCGGATTCCAGATCATTGCCGGCCGCTTTTCGACGCCGGACGAATCGAAAATCGGCGAAAACCTGAACGCGAAGGGCCGCTTTACGTGCAGCGCTTGCGGCGCGGAGACGAGCTTTCGGGGCGAGGCGCAGATCGAGAGCCTCGAGCTTCTCTGGAATAAGTTCTTCGGCGACTTCAAAGAACGGAAGCCCAAGATCCAAATCGACGGCCGATACCGCCGAGCGGCGGACGAGATGACGTTGAATCGCCTCGCGGTCGCGCTGGACTCGATCGGGCGTCTTGACGTCAAAGGATCGGTCGCGCGGCTCCTCTCCGACCCCGCGTTCGCGCTGGAAGTCCAATCCGACGATCTTCGCGCCGCCGGGTTTTACGACTTTTTCATTCGCGACACCTTCAAGACCGCTCATCCGATCGTCGGGCAGATCGGAGTCGGAGGAAAAACCGCTCTGGCGTTCCGCGCCAAAGGCTCGCGCGCCTCTTTCGCCCTCGAAGGAAAACTGCGGCTGGAACAGATTCTGATCCAGGAGAAATCCGGCGGCTGGCGCGCCGGCCCGATCGCGTTGGATCTTCCGTTCTCGCTCAGCTATCCCGCGGCGGCGAAGGAGACGACCGGGGCGCCGGCGGTGGGTCCTTCGACGGCGCCTGCCCTGAGCCAAGTCGAAGGGCTCAGGACAGGCAATCTCTCGATCGACGAAATCAAAGGCGTTTCGGTTGTGGTGCCGAAGATCAGCGCGCCGGTCGCGCTGTGGAACAATTCGCTCCGGTTTCCCGAGCCGGTCCGCTTCTCGATTTTCGGCGGCGCCGGCGCGATCGAAGGGCTCGCGTGGAGAGACGCGGTCGCCGCGCCTTGGGATTTTTCCCTGTCGCTCACGCTGAAAGATTTGCGTTTGACGGAGCTGACCGCGGCGCTCGGATGGCATCGATTCGACGGCACTCTTTCAGGCTCGATCCCGCAGGTCCGCTGGGCGGGAGATTCTTTGACCAGCGACGGCACGATGACTCTCAACCTCTTCGGCGGAAGCGCTGAAATTCGCGGCATGGCGATCGAGAAGCCGCTGTCGCCGGTCCGCTCGATCAGGATGAGCGCGCGGCTCGACGCGCTCGATCTGGAGCAGGCCTCGCACACGTTCGAGTTCGGCCGCATCTCGGGCGCGCTGTCGGGGACGATCGACAATCTCGTCATCTCGCAGGGCCAGCCGGCGGAGTTCAGCGCCGAGATTCACACCGTCGATAAATCGGGAGTGGGCCAGTGGATCAGCGTGGACGCGCTGAACAAGATCACCGTCGTCAGCTCGGGCAACGACGCCGGCTCGCTCTACGGGGGACTCGCGGGATTCTTCGATTTTTTCCGCTACAGCAAGCTCGGCTTTAAAGCGGCGCTGAAAAACGATAGACTTACGCTCCGAGGCATTGAAAGCAAAGGCGGCCAGGAGTACCTGGTCGTCGGGAGCTGGATTCCGCCCACGGTGAACATCGTGAGCTACACGCAGGAGATCAGCTTCAGCGAGCTTATGAAAAGACTCGACCGGGTAAAAAACCGATCCGGCGGTAAATAACTGGAGGGCTTATGGCAAAGAAAAGTTTTCTTTTGCTGGCGTTTTTCTTGACCGCGTGCGTGACCGTGAACATTTACTTTCCCGCGGCGGCGGTGCAGCGCGCGGCGGACAACATCGTCGAGGAAACCTGGGGCGGGCCGGGCAAGGCCGCGCCCAAAAAAGCTCCGGGAGACAAGAGCTCCATCGCCGGAAGGATTTTCGCCTCGATCAGCTTGACGAGCGAGGCGTCGGCTCAGGAGGCGGACATCACCGTCTCCAATCCCGCGATCCGGGCGCTGAAAGATTCGATCCGGGCGCGCAGCGACTCGATCAAGCCGTTCATGGACAAGGGCAATGTCGGGCTTAATCGCGATGGGCTGCTCGCCGCGCGGACGACGGACGGACTCAATCTCAAAGAGCGCGCGGAGGTCCAGCAATTGGTCGAAGCGGAAAACCGCGACCGCGAGGCGCTCTACGCCGAGATTGGCAAGGCGAACAATTTCCCGCGCGAGAGAGTGGCGGATATCAAGCGCATCTTCGCGCGCAGCTGGATCGATCAGGCGCGGCCCGGCTGGTGGATTCAGAACCCCCAGGGGAACTGGGAGAAGAAGTAGCAGGCCGAATACAAGGATGAAGGATGAAGGCGAAAGCCTGAAGAAATCCAGCAGCGGCACGCGACTCCAGGTTTCTTTTATTCATCCCTCATCCCTCAGCCCTCATCCTTTCCTCGCGATCCATGACCATTCCTGAACCGGCCGGCGAGCCGCGGCGACCGAGCGTCGCGCGCAACGCCGGAATCGTGAGCGCGGCGACCATGGCAAGCCGCGTGCTCGGTCTCGCGCGCGATCAGGTCTTCGCGGCGCTGTTCGGCGCCGGCCTGCAGTACGACGCGTTTCTCACCGCCTTTCGCATTCCCAATCTGCTCCGCGATCTGTTCGCCGAGGGCGCGCTCTCGACGGCCTTCGTGACGACTTTTTCCCAAACGCTCGCGACCAAGGGCGATGCCGAGGCGTTTCGCCTTTCGAACCGCGTCGCGACGGCTCTCATGCTCGTCCTAGGCGTGATCTGCGTGATCGGCTGGTTCGTCGCGCCGTCGGTTGTCCATCTGCTGGCGCCGGGTTTTTTCGACGTGCCGGGAAAGTCGGAGCTGACGGTTCATCTCACGCGGGTCATGATTCCGTTCATCCTTTTCGTCGCGCTCGCCGCGCAGGCGATGGGAATGTTGAACGCGTTCCGTCGTTTCGGCGTGCCGGCGCTCGCCTCGGCGTTTTTCAACGTCGGCTCCATCGCCGGCGGATTGTTTATGGGATTCGTCGCCGGTCCCTACCTCGGCGTCGGCGCGATCGAAGGCATGGCGTGGGGCACGCTCATCGGCGGCCTCCTGCAATTCGCGTCGCAGTGGCCGAGTCTCAGAAGCGCGGGCTACCGCTATCGTCCGATGCTCAGCTTCAACGATCCGGGCGTGCGGCAAATTATGCGGCTGATGGCGCCGGCCGTGATCGGCGTCGCGGCGGTGCAGATCAACGTTTTCATCAACAGCAATTTCGCTTCTACGATCGTCGATCCCGCGACGGGCCAAATCGGCAACGGCCCCGTGTCGTGGCTCAATTACGCGTTTCGTTTCGTGCAGTTTCCGATCGGCGTCTTCGGCGTGGCGATTGCGACGGCGACGCTGCCGCTCATTTCGGACAGCGCCGCGCGCAAACAAACCGCGGAATTTCGCGACACGTTGGCGCATTCGCTCGCCCTGGTTCTATTTCTCTGCATTCCCTCCGCCGCCGGTCTCATCGTTTTAGGCGAGCCTATCATCGGCCTCATCTTCGAGCACGGTAAATTCACCGCGTTCGATACCGCCCAGACGGCGAGCGCGCTGGCGGCGTATTCGATCGGGCTCGCGGCATACGGCGCCGTCAAAGTGCTGGCGCCGGCGTTTTACGCGCTCGACGACTCGCGCACGCCGATGTTGGTGAGCGTCGGGTCGATAGCGGTGAACTACGGGATGAACCGGCTGCTCGTCGGTCCGCTGGGCCACGTCGGTCTGGCGCTTTCCACCTCGACCGCACTGGTGGTCAATACCGCTTTGCTGTTCATGTTCATGCGTGGGAAATTAGGCCGGCTCGAAGGACGCCGGCTTGTCCGCAGCGTGGCGAAGATCGGTCTTGCGTCGGCCGTCATGGCCGCCGCGGCGTGGGCGGTCAACGCCGAGCTTCAAGCGTGGATTCCGCTCCGCGGCTTCGGGCTTTATCTCGCCGAGGTTGTCGCGGGTCTCGCCGCGGCGGCGATCGTTTTCTATTTCGCCTGCCGACTGCTGCGCGTGGAAGAATTGGAAGAAGCCGCGAGAGCGATCGGGGTGCGGTTTCGGCCGGGTCTCAGCCGGCGCGACTCACTTCGACCATAACGCCTTGATGAATCCCTCTTTCGCGAGCTCGGCGACAATGCTGTCATCGACAAAATCGGCCGGCCGGGCCTGGCGCGCGCGCGGGTCGCTCTTGGCGAGCTCGTTCAGCATGACCTGGATGCCCGCTTCAGCCGGACTCCCTTCCTTGTCGATCGCCTGATACGCTTCGTCGTAGCTCGCGGAAAGCACTTGCAGATCGGTGATCCGAGTATATTTACTCAGCACCTTCATCGTCTCTTCCTTGCTGCGATAGACTTCCCTGACTCCTTCGAGGTAGCCCATGGTAAAGGCTTTGACCGCGGGACGCATCTCGTTTTTGAGCGAGCTTTCCATCACATCGCCGGATTGATGTTGAATCGTGACGCCGAGCTTGATGATCTCGCTCGCGGGAATCAAAATCTTCATCCCGGCGTTGCGCGCCATCACGCTCTCCGGCGCGGACAGCGTCGTGCCCTGGATCAATCCCTTGGTCAGCGCGATCAGGCGATTTTGCGTGCTGCCGAGCTGCAAGATGGTGTAGTCCCTTCCCTCTTCCAGGCCGAGTTTCTTCAGCAGCATCACGGTGGCGGTATAAGACGACGAGCCGATCCGCGTCACGGCGATTTTTTTGCCTTTCAGGTCCGTCGGAGTCTTGATTTCCGGCGTGGAGAAAAACGGGTTCGGATAAAAGTTGACCATGCCGAGAAAAATCTTCACCGGCGCGCCGCGCAAACGCGCGTTCAAGGCCGAGCTGCCGTCGGCGACGAGGATCTTGGTTTCTCCGCCGAGCAGCGCCTGCATTCCCATGGTTCCGCTGGGAATATAAATCGTCTCCGCATCCAAACCGTGCTTGAGAAAAAAGCCTCTCTCTTTGGCGACCCAGAGCGGGGAGGTGATAAGGTTGAGCGCGCTGTGGACGACGAGGAGTTTGTCGGCGGCCAAAAGCGAAGGGTTGCCGGCCGGAAGGCCGAGGAGAAAAATGAGACTGAGCAGCAACCCTCGTCCCCGTCTTGACGGACCTTGCGTCTCAGAGCGAATCGACATCGGCGCCTCCCAAATTACGGCTCGCTTTTTTTCCACGCCGTCCACCAAAGATCCAGCAGCATCTGGCTTCCCATAGCCAATCGTTTCGCGACAAAAGTTTTGGTGTCCTCCGACGGCTTGTCCAGCTCGCCGCGCTTTTCCAGTTGATAGACCGTCTCCACGAGAGAAAAAGTATCGCGGAGAAAATCATCCACCGCCCTGGGCGGATCATCGAGCAGGCGCGGCGCGGTGACGCTGGCTTGAACCGGCGCCGATGTCACGAAATTGTCGACGAAAACGGTTTCAAATTTGGCGTGCAACCCTTTCTCCGTTCGATAACCGTTGGGGTTCTCCCCCTTCCATGCATCGTACTTTATAGTGAGATGCAGCGGCTCCGCGCCATCCGCCACATAGTGGCCGAGGATACCGGCATAATAAATCGAGTCGCGCTCCGCAGGCAAGGTGCTCTGTCCGTTCTTCCGTGCGTTGCGGTATTCTCGAAACGAGATCTTGAGCTTTTCGAACGTCTCCAAGATCGTCGCAGGAAGATAGCCCACCTGGTCGGGTTTGTATCCATTCGCCCCATAAAACCCGATAGCGACGAGACGGTCTTTCGGCGTCTCCGAACCATTTAGGAGTTCGAAGTCAAGGAAGTGATTGGAGGATTCGCCGGCTTTGAGCTCGGCCTCGACGGACCCTGTCCAGCGATCCGGTTCCATGGCCAGGTAGACGATCCAGGCAACGTTCTCGCCGCTCTTGAAGAAACTCGGAAAACCCAGGTCCCCTAAAGGAGCCTTGTCAATTGCAGCCTGGTTGGTGATCTCGTGTCCTTTCAAACCCCATCCAAAGGCGGAAGAGAAAGTCAGGAGCAAGAAGAGCGGAGCGAAAAAAGCGCGGAGCGGCTGCAAAGATCGCTTCATGCATTTCCTCCGGAAGAAGAGCTGTACGCATATCCGACCTGCCCACTGAGGTCAATAGAACGCGCCGCCTGGCTACGAATTTTGGAACGACGATCCATGGGATAAGCCATAAACGGCACCGAGCCGACCGAAGTCACACGCGCGAACACCGACCGGTTGGTCGGCGAGATAGCGGGAAGGATTACAGAGTCGGTCGGTTTTTCTTAGATTTTGTTTCCGCCACTTTCGATTGTGCGCCGCTCACTTCAGTTCGAATTCAAAGGTGCTGACGACGCGAATCTTCTTGACCGGAGTGCTGGTGGGACTGTATGGCGCCGACTCATCATTGCCGTCGCTGCCGAAGATCTGGATGCTGCCCTGGTTGGCGGACCGGATATTTCCCACTCTGGCGCCGGAATCGGAGGCGAATTGCTCGGCGATCTTACGCGCGTTCTTGGTCGCTTCGGCGAGCAGTTCCGGGCGCAGCTCGTTGAACTTCGAGACGACGTAACGCGGGTTCGCCGCCCTGCCTTCGGAGTCGCCATCGAGAACGACACCGGACTTGAGCAACTCCTCCGTCGAGCCGACCGAGCTGCGCACCGTATCGACGTTGGCCGTCCTGACTTCGACGGATACGGTCACCACGTAGCGGAAGCGCTCGTTCTGATTCTGTCCATACTCGCGCGCAAGCTTATCCAGAGTGTGGGCCGGCTGCCGGGTGATTTCTTCATCTTTAAATCCCTGCTTTTTCAGAAAAGCGATGACGGCTTCGCGATCGGCGCTGATTTTCGCGTGAGCGTCCTTTAGATCGTCGCTCGCTCGTCTCATCCCGAGTGTCCAAACCGCCTGGTCGGCTTTCACCTCTCTCTCGACCAATCCCTTGACCGTAACGGTGCGAATTTCCGACCTGAATCGGGCCGCGCCGCGGCCGATAAAGTAACCGCCGGTCACCAGCCCGACCACCAGAGACAAGCCCAGGATAATCGCCGTCAGCAATCTCGGTCCCATCGTAGTTTCTCCCGCAATTCTTTGGCTCGGAAATATCGACTCCGTCGACAAACGTGGCCTATATACAGCAGGCGATCCGGTGCCGTCAAGAACAAGGGCCGCAGTTGTCCGGACACGGACAGAATGTTAAGAAGTCCTGAATCCCCGATCACGATAGCCAACGGAGGCTCCATGACCAAAGCGCAAAAAATCCGCGATGTCTTGAAGGAGAAAGGCGTGCTGGTGATGCCGGGAGTTTATGATTGCCTGAGCGCGAAGATCGCGACGCGCGCCGGTTTCGAGGTGATTTTCATCACCGGCTACAGCGTGTCGGCGACTTTCTTAGGCGAGCCGGATTTCGGTTTGCTTACGCAGACGGAATTGCTCGCGGCCTCCGAGCGCATCTGCTCGGTGACGGACCTGCCGGTGATCGTCGACGCGGACACCGGATACGGCAACGCGGTCAACGTCATTCGCACGGTGCGGGAGCTGATTCGCCGCGGCGCCGCCGGCATGTTTCTCGAAGATCAAATCTGGCCCAAGCGCTGCGGCCACATGAAGGGCAAACAGGTCGTGCCGCTGGAAGAATATTTACAAAAGTTGAAAGCCGCCGTCGAGGCGCGGGGAAAGGATGACCTTTATATCGTCGCGCGCACCGACGCGCGCCAGGCTTTAGGATTGAAGGACGCGATCGCTCGCGGTCAGGCGTTTAAAGCAGCCGGCGCCGACGCCGTCTTCATCGAAGCGCCGCAGAGCAAAGAAGAGATGCGCGAGATCGGCCGCAACGTGCCCGGGCCGCTGGTCGCGAATATGATCGAGCGCGGCGTCACGCCGCTCATGGGGCCGGAAGAGCTGAGAGATTTGGGTTTTGGATTGATCGTCTGGCCGCTCGGGCCGCTCTATGCTTCGGCTCGCGCGCTGCAAGACGTTTACGGCACGCTCAGACGCACGGGAACGACCCGCGAGATCATCGACCGCCTGATCCCGTTCGAAGAATTTCACGACATCATCGGGCTCGAAGAAAAATACGCGCTCGACGCGAAGTATCGAAGCTAGCCGCGTGAATAAGACGCCTTACGATTCCGGCGACGCCTTTAGCAGCCGCACTTCCTGCAACGGAAAAGGTATCTCGATGTTACTCGCCCGGAACCGCTCGACGATCGACTGGTATAACTCCGGTCTCGCCGGAACCATGTCGGCGACCGATACCCACGGTTGAATAACCAGCGTGACGGCGGAGGACGCGAGATCGCCGATTCCCACGACCGGCGCCGGCTCCTTCAAGACGCGCGGGTTTGCGGCAACAACTTCCTTGACGACCTTGAGCACCTCGTTGAGGTTTGCCCCGTAACTGACACCGACCGTCAGGTAGAGCTGGCGGATGGTGCCGTAGTTGTGGAGCACCTCGCCGACGATTTTGCGATTGGGAATCACCACGCGCGATTGATCGAGCTGGATCAGCGTCGTCGAGAACAGCTCGATCGTAACCACCTGCCCGTGGACGCTGAGAATCTCGATATACTCGCCGACGCGAAACGGCTTGGTGAAAATGATCGATAGTCCGGCGACGATGTTCCCGAGCACTCCCTGGAGAGCAAACCCCACGCCCACGCCGGCGACGCCGACGGCGGCCACGAGCGGCGCGATTTGAAAACCGAATTTGTCGAGCGCAATCAGCAGCGTCAACATGACGACCAAGACGCGAATTGCGCGGACCAAGAGCATGCGCGTCGGCGGATCTTTTACGTGAGATTGGAGCGATCGGTCGCTGAGCTTTCCGACCCACCGGGCGAGCAGGACGCCCGCAACGAGAATGATGATCGCGCCGAAAACTTGGAACCCGTACCGAATGATCAAGTCCAACGTGATATCTTTCGCCGACATGAATCAGCCCTCCTCTTTCCTAACGAAATTCGGTTTTGTCGAGCGGCTTGCCGCGCACGGCGAGAATCATGCCCGGAATTTCTATCGCGCATGCGGCGGCGGCCAGAAAAAAAACGGCAGGTAATTCGTACCAGGCAACGCCGTAGCGCCGCGCCCCGCGAAGGCAATTCCACCAGGTATGGAGAATCCTTGCCGCCACGAACAGGGGAATCGAAAAATATCCCAGGCGCGCCATCCACGCATACGGCAGCCGCGGATCGATGCGGCGCGCGCGGATCACGCCATATCCCAGGCTCTGCCGGATCGCCTTCTCGGTCGACCATCCGTCGTATCGGTGCTCGACGCGGAGCTTCGGGTCGAACAAGAACCGGCCGCCGTCCCGCAGGATTGGCTCGGTCTCCAATCGCGACATGTGGGCGCCGCCGTTTGCGGGAAACGGATGCGCCAGCCAGACGGCGCGGCGAACGCCGAAATTGTTGACCGTGAGGTGGCGCGTAGGAGCAGTGCGTCCTTTATCTAAAAACGAGCGCGAGCTGAGCGCCATCGCGCGATCGAGAAGCCTGTTGGTCCCGTATACAGTCTTTCCGCTCACCGCCGTAACTTCCGGATGGCGCCGCATGAGCTCGACGAAACGGCTGAGCCAGCCGGGAGCGGCGACGCAATCACCGTCGAGCAGGGCCACGAGATCGGCGGAAGCCGCGCGCACGCCAGCGTCCTTGAGCTTGCCGGCCGCAGACTCCGGCGCGACGACGATCCGCAGAGCGGGCAAAATATTATTCAAGTCGGGCGGGATCTCGGGCGCGAGCTTGGTCGATTCCACCAGCAGAAATTCCGCCGGCTCTTGAAAGTCCTGCTGGGCCAGGCCGGACAGCGTCGCTCGGAGGTCGTTCCAACCCCCTTCGGTTCCGCTTTGATAATCGCAGGTCACAATGACGCTAACGACGGGCTGCATCGGCTTTTGTCACCTCAGCGAACACGCTGCGAATATCCGCGATAAAAATTATCCAACTCGGCGGGGAGCGTCAAGCGGAGTCTTGCCCTGCGTGGTAACGAATCGGATGAAGGCGGGCGAAGATCCTAACGCTTGCTTCGCCTCGCCTTCATCCGGGACCCGCGGCTTGTCTTCAGTTCGAAATGGTCAGCGCGATGCCGAGAGGCAGCGTAGTATCGCCGGTGCTGAGAGCCGTTGCCAATCGTGATATTTCCCACGTCGGGACCGGCTCTTTCGAAAAGCCGTTCTTGGCGGCGGTGCCGGCCACGGCGACCTCGCCCGGTTTGATGACGTATTTGACGTTATTCCCGTCGCGCAGCGTCACGGACAGCACGAGTTGTTTTCCTTCCGCGGCGGCCATGGTTTGAAGCGCGGCGATTTGATTCAAGGCCGCGGTTTTATTCACCGTGTCGAAGTACATCCACGCCGACGCGACCACCGATACGATCAGCACCAACCAAGCATACTGACCCACTCTTGCCTGCCTTTTTAACGCCTGCTTTCTCTGTAGATCGAAAAAGGCGCGGAACGCTTGCCGTTCCGAGGCGACTCTTTTCGCGGGGTCTTCTTCGGTCGAGCTGACGGGCTGATCGTACGAAAGCGCGAGGCCGTTCAATATCATCCCTAGGATGATCAACACCAAAGGGGCGGCGATGAGGAAAAGAGGATTCATGAGTCTCTCCTGTAAAAAGGCTTTCGATAGCCTTTGGATTTTGGAAGAGGGCGGGTCCGGTCGTGGAATCAGAACATTCGCCGTAAACCCGGAAGTGAAGTCCTTGCCACCGTTCAAAGCCGCGGGCTGGCTTTTCTCCTCTTACGCGCCATTAAAATAAATGACCGAGCTGCGACTTACCTCCTAAGGATAAGTCATTCTATAAGAGCCGGCAGGCTCTGGCAAGGTCTAATTTTAGACA
>JBGPTS010000021.1:0-30040 GCA_041490745.1 Binatia bacterium
CGACGGCGTGGATTTCGGTGCGGGGGATCATGACGGCTTTGACCGGCGTATCGACGAATTCAAAGACGCTGTGGATCAACTCCTTTTCGGTTTCGTTGAAGATTCCTTTGGCCGCGCCCTCGCGGATGAGCGACTTGACCTCTTCCTCGGAGATGAAGGTCGTTCCCCCGCCGTCCTTGGCGCCGAAAAGGCGCAGGACGGCGTTGCTCGACGCGGTCAATAGACGCACGAAAAATGACGTGAGGCGGGAGAAAAATTCGATCGGGCGGGCGACCAGCAAGGCGATCTGCTCGGAAAAACGGAGCGCCAGAGATTTCGGCACGAGTTCGCCGAGGATCAGGGAGAAGTAAGCGATCGGAACCGTCACCAGAACGATCGCGATCGATTCCGCCCAGTGCTCGACGAACGTAATTGGGACCAACTGGATTGACGGCTTCAAAAATTCGATGGCGACGGCGCCGCCGATGGCGGAGGCGAGCGTGCCCATGATGACGCAGCCGATCTGCACCGTGGCCAGGAAACGGTCGGGATCGTTCTTCAGCCGCGCCACCGCGGCGGCTGAGCGCACCCCTTTTTCGAGCAGGGTGTCGATGCGCGTTTTACGGGTGGCGATGATGGCGATTTCGGAGGCGGCGAAAAAACCGTTCACCAAGATCAGAAAAAAGATGAGCGCGATCTCAAACCACAAGCCCTCGATAAACATAGCAGCGTCTCCTATCCCTCACGAGTTCCAGCCGGGTGGTACAAGCACAGAATCATACCGGGTTTTCACCCGTGGGACAAAGGGCGATGGCAGGGAGGAAGGCATAGGGATGAGGGATGAAAACCGGAAAATTTACTTCACCGCGGAGGCGCTTTGAAGTAGGATGAGCGCAGAGGAAAACCCGTGGCCGAAAATCTCCGCGAGCGATCGATACTGCAAGGCACGATCGTCCGAATCACTTACCAGAACCCCGACGCGCCTTATACCGTCGCCCGGCTCGAAGTCGACGGCGTCGAGGAGGTGACGGTGGTGGGCGGGATTTTTCCCGTCAGCGAAGGCGAAGAGATCAAAGTCGGCGGCAACTGGAAGACGCACCCGCGCTACGGCCTTCAATTCCAGGCCGAGCACTGGGAAAAGATCGAGCCGGCGACGCGGGAAGGCATCGAAAAATATCTCGGCTCGGGACTGATCAAAGGCATCGGCCCGACCTATGCAAAGCGGCTCGTCTCGGCGTTCGGTCTCGAAACGCTCAAGGTTCTCTCCGAAGCGCCGCAAAAAGTTTTGCAAGTCGCCGGCATCGGGCGGGTGCGCGCGGAAAAAATTCTCCGCGCCTGGCAGGACCAGCGCGGCATGCAGGACGTGATGGTGTTTCTCCAGGGGCACGGCGTCGGCAGCGCGCTGGCGCTCAAAATCTATCGCGCCTTCGGCGTCGAAACCGTCGCCAGGGTCAAAGAGAATCCGTACTGCCTCGCCGAGGAAATCTACGGCGTCGGCTTCGTCCTGGCGGACCGAATCGCCGCGACGCTCGGCATCAAAGGAGACTTTCCGCTGCGAGTCCAGGCCGGCGTGCTGCACGTTGTCAGAAAATTTTCCGACGACGGTCATTGCTACGCGCCACTTACTTCGCTCAAAGCCAATGCCGCGGCGCTGCTGGAAGTCGAAGAGGACGCGGCGGAGCGCGGCATCGAAAAACTTGCGGGACAGGGACAACTCGTCCTCGAAGAGCGAGACGAAGCGCTCCGCGTCTATCCGCGCGAGCTTTACGACGCCGAGCGGCGCGTCGCGAACGCCATTCACCGCCTGCTCGCCGGCCCCTCCGGTTCGAGGCTGCAAAGATTCAAGGGCGCAAGCGATCCGCTCAAACTTTTCGACTCGGCGGCCGTGCTTCTCGAGCCGGAGCAGCGCGAGGCGATCGTTCAGGCGCTCAAACAAAAGATTCTCGTCATCACCGGCGGGCCGGGCACGGGAAAGACGACGCTGCTCCTCGCGCTGTTAAAAATCCTCCAACGCTCGGAAGTCACCTTCGCGCTCGCCGCGCCGACCGGCAGAGCCGCCAAACGAATGGCCGAGCTGTCGGGCGAGGAGGCGCGGACGATTCACCGTCTGCTCGAATACAATCCGCACGAGGGCGGCTTCCACCGCGACGAGAACAACCCGATCGACGCCGAGGTCATCGTCATCGACGAGGCCTCGATGCTGGATCTGCCGCTGATGGATCACTTGCTGCGGGCGATCGAGCCGCGAAGCCATCTCATCCTCATCGGCGACGTCGATCAGCTTCCTTCGGTCGGGCCCGGCAGCGTGCTGAGAGACTTGATCGATTCCGGCGCGGCGCCGGTCGTTGTGTTGAAGCGCATCTTCCGCCAGGCGGGCGAGAGCCTGATCGTGCAGAACGCGCACCGCATTCTTCAAGGCCAGACATTATTGTTGGAGAGCGAGCAAGGCCGGCGCGATTTTATCTTCATCGCGCGCGAGCGCGAGGAGGACGCGCTCGCTGTCATTCAGGAACTCGTGAAAGAGCGCATCCCGCGCCTGCTCGGCGCGCGGGACGTGCAGCTCTTAAGCCCGATGCACCGCGGGCTCCTCGGCACCGTCCATCTCAATCGCGAGCTGCAGCGTCTGCTCAACCCGGAGGGAAAAAGCATCGAGCGCGGCGGCACGGTGTTTCGCCTGGGCGACCGGGTCATGCAACTGCGCAACAATTATGACAAGGGGATCTTCAACGGGGATTTGGGCAAGATCGTCCGGCTCGATACCGAAGAGGGCGAGTTGGAAGTCGATTTCGACGGCAAGAGCGTCAAGTACGACGTTGACGATCTCGATGAAATCAGTCTCGCCTACGCGATGTCCGTGCACAAAAGCCAGGGCAGCGAATATCCGGCGGTCGTGATTCCGCTGCATACGGCGCACTTTCCCATGCTGCACCGGAGCATCCTCTACACCGCCGTCACGCGCGGGAAGGAATTGGTTGTGCTGGTCGGCAGTAAACGTGCGGTCGCGATGGCGATCAAGAACGTCCGGATCGAGAAAAGATTTACGGGGTTGAAAGAAAGATTGCAGGGTGACGGCAGATGATCGTTCAGTCGCGTGTGAATAGCCGCCCCAAACCCGCGATCGACGGTGGAAGACCGAGTTTCCTGAGGCATGCCCAGAGCGCCGCCTGATTGCTCGTCACGACCGGCTTTTCCAACCTCCGCTCCGTCTCCTCGATCGCCTCGATCATCGTCGTGTTCGTGCAGCTCAGAAGATATCCGTCGGCTTCCGGCCGGCGGTTCTCCCACGCAATTTCGCGCCAGCGCTCGGGCGTGACGGCAATGTAATCGTCGCTCCCGCTTAAGCCCAGCCCCAGCTCGTGAATCACATCGAAGCCCGCCTCGCGCAAGTAATGGACCTCGTGCTCGTTCGTCGCTTGCGCGTACGGGCTGATGAGAACCAGCTTCTTCAAGCCGAGATGTTTCAGCGCTTCGGCGATCGCCCGACCGGTCGTGGTCGCGGGGCAGCCGCTCGCTTTTGCGATCGTCTCCAGCACGAATCTCTCACCGTCGAGACCCGCCTCCATCGAGCTTGCGGTGCAGTGAAAGACGATGATGCCCGGCTTGACGTCGGCAAGCGCCGCGGCCGCTTCGGCGATCGGCGCTTCCAGCTCGGCGAGCGGCCGGCGCCACTTGCCGGTCATGCGCAGCCGCGTCACGTGAATTCCGACGCCGACGGGAGCATGACGATGGAATTGCGGCTCGGTGAGCCGGTTGCTCGACGGGATAATTAGGCCGATACGCGCCGAATCCATAGGCGGCTCACGCGGCCTTGGCCGCGGCGCCGCGCTCCAGGGAGAGCGCCCGGTTGCGGCGGACGATCGCGAGCGCGAGCAGAATCCACACGATCGCCATGACGATATTGATCCGGGCGAAGTCGCGGGGGCCGAGCGCCAGCCTGGCGCCGATAAATACGAAGACCGCCGACAGGACGTCGCCGGCGCGGACGAAAAAAGTGTCGATTGCCGCCTTGGCCTTGTATTTGGCTTCCCGGCTGGTGGGGAGAAAGAGGGTCTGGTGCGCCGTGTTCTGGAGCGAATAGTTGGTGGCGTTCTCGAGGATTTTGAACGAACGGATGGTGCTCAAAACGGGCAGCGCGGCGATGAGAGAATATCCGCCGAGGGCGATGCAGGGCAGAAAAAAGAGGGCGGCGGGCCCCAGGTATCTAACGATGCGCGAGACCAGCAGCAACTGGATGGCGGCGGAAAGCAGGCTCACCCAGAAATAGAAATCGCCGTAGAATTTGCCGATGAACTCCTGTCTGATTTTATTTTTTTCCCGCTCCAACGGCGCGGCCCGCCCCGAAGCCGATGCCTGCCGTTCACTCTCGATCGATTTCTCCTGCGCCTCCTCGGTGACGATTTTCCCGAGAATGTACTCGCCGGTCGTGTTGACCAGGTTCAGCAGGATGACCAGCAAAGCGATGAGCGAAAGGTAGCGCTGGGCGGTGACGAGCTGGAAGCCGCCAACCTTCCCGAGCGGCTTTTCCGCGTGCTCGTTTTTCGCGCCGGCGTGGGCGCCGGTTTTAGCCCCCGCGTTGACGACGTTCGAGATGACGATGCAGACGCCCAGAATCGCCGCCGCCACGAGCAGCAGCTCGAAGACGCCGAGCGGACGCAACAGCCAGCCGGCGACCTTCGGCCCGAGGACGGCCCCCATGGAGCCGCCGAAGGCGACGATGCCGAACAGGCGCCGGCCCTGCTCCTGGCTATACAAGTCGTTGGCGAACGCCCAGGATTGCGCGACGACGAAGATATTGAAAATGCCGACCCAGAGATAAAAAGGGATCGCGATCGGCGCGTTGAGCCGCGCCAGCACGTAAAAGACGATCAGGTTGGAGATAAAAAAGAGAGTGACCCAGGTGATCAGCTTGATCCGATTTATCTTGCTCGCGAGCAGGCCGTACGCCGGCACGATCAAAAACAATAACAGCGCCTGGCCCGCGGAAGCGTAGGTTTTGACCTCGGCGCCGCCGCCCGTCAGGATGAGCGGCTCGCGCACGGTCTTGATGATCAGATAACCGGTCAGGAGAAAAAATAAATTCAGCGTCAACAGGACCGCCGTGAGCCCCTCGCCCGGCCGCACGTCGCCGAACAAGCTCAAAAAGCGATCCAGGAAATTTTTTCTCGCCGCCTTTACGCTGGGCATCGAAACGAGCTACTCGCGCCGCAGATTGTAAAATCTCTGCCCGTTTCCGTGCAGCACCGCCGCTTTATCCTCGGCGGAAAGCTCGGCGTTCTCCATCACCTCCTGAAGCTCGTGCTTGCAGAATTCGTTGTTCACCTCATGCGGGAAATCCGTGGAGTAGATGAACGGGCTGTTGCCGACGCGCTTAATCGCGTGCGCGAGATCCGGCTCGCTGCCCTCGCAGCCGGCGAAGATCCGGCCCGCCTTGATGTGGCGGATGATATAGTCGCTGACCCTCTCGCCTTTTGCCAGCTTGAGAAATTCGCCGCGCGGGTCGTGCTGAATGTGCGTCTCGTACGAGCGGTCGAAGCGCTCGAGGCACATGAGCAGCCAGGCGACACCGCCTTCCATGAAGCCGATCTTCACGCCGGGAAATTTGTCGAAGATGCCGTTGAAGACGATGCCGGCGAACGCAATCATCAAACCGAACGGATGGCCGAGCGCGTGCACCGGCGCGTAGGGATTCAAGTCGTCCATGCCGAGATTCTCGTGCGCGCCGCCGTGAACGCCGATACAGCAGCCGAGCCGCGCGGCCTCTTTGTAAATCGGCCAGTAGAGCTTATGGCCGAGGTTGAATTGAAATCCGGTCGAGGGCAGCATCGCGCCGCACATACCCAGGTCCTTGACCGCGCGGCGCAACTCTTCGACCGCCGCGTCCGGCTCTTGCAGCGGGATCAGCGCCAGCCCCTGAAAGCGAGGGCTCTTTTTAATGTAAGTCGCGGCGAGCCAGTCGTTGTAAGCGCGCGCGAGATCGATCGCCCAATCGCGGCTGACGATTTTGCCGTAGGCGAGGCCGCGCGTGGTGTAGAGGACGGTCGCCTCGATGCCGACGTCTTTCAGAAAATCCAGCCAGCCGTCCGGGCCGACTTGCGCGAACGATCCCGGCGGCAGGTCGTGCAGGTTGCACGAGTGCAAGTGATCGAGCGGCGGAAAGGGATCGAACAGCCGCTGGCCGTATTTTTTCCTGTACCGCTCGGGCATCAGACTTGAGATCGTAGCCAAATCTTCCACGACGTGGCCGTCGCCGTCGATGATCATCTGTCCGTTTGTCGCCATGGGAAAACCCTCCTCGAAAAAATCGCGCCCTACAACGGACGTTCCTACGACCGCCGGCTCTTTGTCAAGAGTAAAAGTCATTGCCGGCCTGAAGGCGACACTCGCAATTGCCTGCCTCCAACACCGGAACTTGGAAGAAGCACTCAATATTCCGCAGGTTCCGTGAGCGGCCCAAATCCATAGGCTTTATGCGTCTTGGCAAGTTCCCTGGTGCGGCTGCCCAGAGGCATGGGCCGTGGCGATGATTCCTTTCAAAATTGTCCAATATGAGACAGGAAATCTCCCCGATTCAGCCTAGCATCACCGAAAACAATCGATTCGTAGGGTCGATATGGAGAGTAGCATGACGACAAGATCGATGATCGGTTTATCGGTGATTTTTTTTGGCTTCTACTTGGGCCTGGCCGCTCCGGTGGCAGGGAAGACGGCGGCGGCGGCGTGTCCGGCCGACAGCGTGAAGGTCGGGCCGGTGTGCGTGGACAAGTATGAGGCGAGCGTATGGGACCTTTCGGGGATACCGGCGGGCAAGGCCAAGACCACGCTGATCGCGTCAATCAAGGCGGGCACGGCGACCGAGGCGTCTTTGCTGGCGGCCGTCGCGGTCCAGCGTGGGGTCGCGAGCGACGACTACGGGGCCAGCTGTCCGGACACGGGCAATGGCTGTGTCGATTTTTACGCTGTTTCGATTCCCGGCGTGACGCCATCGAGCCGCATCACCTGGTTTCAGGCGCAGCAGGCCGCTATGAACTCAGGGAAGAGACTTTTGACCAACGCCGAGTGGCAGATAGCGGCGGCAGGGACGCCGGACCCCGGGACGGACAACGGGACGACTGACTGCAATATCAGCGCAGCAGCAGCCGTTGTCGACACCGGCTCGCGCTCTAACTGTGTTTCCCGCTTCGGCGTCTTCGACATGGTGGGGAACCTCTGGGAGTGGGTGGCCGACTGGGTGCCGCTCTCCACGATTTGTGTCACCGAGTTGTTTGCGGGCGACTATAACTGCCTGGCCGGTGCGTCCACTATTGGTGGTCCCGGCGCGCTGATCCGCGGCGGCGTGTCCGCCCGACAGCGTGCTGGTCGGACGGATTTGTGTGGACAAGTATGAGGCGAGCGTGTGGGACCTGTCGGGGATACCGGCGGGCAAGGCAAAGACCGCGCTGATCGCCTCGATCAAGGCGGGCACGGCGACCGAGGCGTCTTTGCTGGCGGCCGTCGCGGTCCAGCGTGGGGTCGCGAGCGACGACTATCCGTGCGACAACAACGGCAACGACTGCACGACCATCTACGCCGTGTCGATTGCCGGAGTGACGCCGTCGAGTTTTATCACCTGGTTTCAGGCGCAGGCAGCAGCGGCCAATTCAGGCAAGCGGCTGCTCACCAATGCCGAGTGGCAGATAGCGGCTGCCGGGACGTTCGATCCGGGCGTGTCTGCCGCCGGATCGCTAGACTGCAATACGAAAAACGGTGGCGGCGCCGGTGTTGACGCCGTCGTTGATACTGGCTCGCGCTCCAACTGTGTCTCCCGCTTCGGCGTCTATGACATGGTGGGGAACCTCGACGAGTGGGTGGCCGACTGGGTGCCTCCGTCAACGACTTGTGTCACCGCGTTGTTTGCGAGCGACTTTAACTGCCTGGCTGGCGCGTCCACTGCTTTTGGTCCCGGCGCGCTGGTCCGGGGCGGCGACTTCATCCTCGGCGCGTCCGCCGGCGTCTTCGCGGTGCGTGGTGATGGTACGCCGTCGTCTGCGGACGGCAGCCTCCTTGGGTTTCGCGCCGCCCGCTAGTCCCGTTCCAACGAGTTCGACTTGAGACGATCGGGTAGTGACGGCGGTCAGCGTCAGAAATCAGCATGATTAAGGATCAGTCCCACTAAGTTGGAACGGGACTAGTCGTTCGGTAAAGCATTAGGAGGGAACTCAGATGAAACAATCTGTAGTCATTTTAGTTGCAGCGTTCGCTGCGTTTCTGTTTTTTACTTCTCCAGTGCACGCCAAAACAGCGGTGGGATGTCCGCCCGACAGCGTGAAGGTCGGGCCGGTGTGCGTGGACAAATATGAGGCGAGCGTGTGAGACCTGTCGACGGTGCCGGCGGGCAAGGCAAAGACCACGTTGATCGCCGCGATCAAGGCGGGCACGGCGACCGAGGCGTCTTTGCTGGCGGCCGGAGCGGTCCAGCGAGGGGTCAGCTCGGACGACTATCCGTGCAACAACAACGGCAACGACTGCACGACCATCTACGCCGTGTCGATTCCCGGCGTGACGCCCTCGGCCTACATCACCTGGTTTCAGGCACAGGCAGCCGCAGCCAATTCAGGCAAGCGGCTGCTCACCAATGCCGAGTGGCAGATAGCGGCCGCAGGGACAGTGGACCCTGGGTCGAATGATGGACTGGCCAACACTAAGTGCAACACCGATGGTGGTGGAGTCCGAGAAACAGGGCTTGCCGGGGCCACGCCTGCAGGGGCCGACTCCTGCATCAGCCGGTGGGGCGTACAGGACATGGTGGGGAACCTCACTGAGTGGGTGGCCGACTGGGTGCCGCTCTCGACGGGTTGTATTATTACGGCGTTGTTTGCAGATGACTTTAACTGCCTGGCCGGTGCGAGCACGACTTCTGGTCCCGGCGCAGTGGTCCGCGGGGGCCACTTCTCCAACGGCACGGTTGCCGGTGTGTTTGCGGTGAGTGGCGGCAATACCCTGTTGAATGCGAACGACGCCCTTGGCTTTCACTGCGGCCGATAGTCGGCTGACTTCGACACTTTGGTACTTTGCGCTTTGATCCCGCGCGGGCGGGGCTGTTGGTCCCGCTCGCGCAGGGATGAGGCCCCGGCTTAGAGCGGCTCACGGTTCGAGTTTCCTCACCGTGGCGAGCTTACCTGTCCTGAGCGAAGCCGAAGGGGCGAACGATGGATGAAGACCTCATCCCGATTGTGCAGAAGATGTATGACTTCTCCGCGGCGCTCTACTCCTCCATCGACAGGTTTCCTCGGGCGCAAAAGACGCTTTTGGGCCGAGAGATCCTGAGCCTGGGGCGTCGGCGCACATTTGCTCGGCCGCCAATTGCGGCTCTAGAGCGTCACTGAACCGTCGCTGTCACCGCAATCGAACTCTCGCTCGCGCCGCTGCGTTCGTCGTAGCCTAAAATGCGCCGCGTGACTTCGTGCATCCGGGTCGTCGCACCGCCGAGAAAGGCCGGCTCGCCGCTCTGAAGAATCAGCTCGGTCGCCGCTTCGGTAACGTCGATCGCGCCGGCGCCCTCGGCGGAGAAGTAACTGACCCGCGGCATCAACCGGACTCGGATTTGATTTTGCGGCAGGATGTCGGCTTCCACCTTGAGCGCGGTGCCGACTTCTTGGAAAACCACGCGCGTCGCGACGTAGCCCGCGCCCGTGAGATAGTTGTAATAGTAAGCCGCCTCGGCGTACGGAACTCTCGTGGCGACGAGCAGGCTCGACGCGCCGCCGTCCTGGACCAGGGTGAAAATTCCCGACGTCCGCTGCACCGTCGTTTGTCGTTCTTCCGCCTCGAAGCGCCCCTGCGGCCGGACGTTGCCCTTCCTTATAATCACGGCGCCGCTGCCGCCGACGGCTTCTTGTCCTTGATTGCCCGATTGTTTGAAATTGACGACGACTTTGACCTGTCTCGTCGGCTGTGCGTTGAGTTCCATCGCAATGCTCAAGGACAGCGCGACCGTTGCTAGGAGATAAACGGCTCGGTTCATTTTACCGTCCTCCTTTTTGGGCTCATCGTGCGGCAGGCAGCAAGGAGAAGTCAAGAAACTTCTGCGGGTCTATGTCCGGTGGAATAGGCCGCTCCTGGCGCAGAATATCCAGATAGCCGCGCGCGACTTTCGGATTCAGCCGGCCGTCCTTGGTCAGCATCGAAATCATCGTCTCGTACGTGCGCTCCGCCTCGGCCGGCGTCACTTTGAATTTATCCGCGATCATCTTGACCGTTTCGCTCCGGTTCACGCGCACCCAGGCGGCCCCATCCAATACCGCGGCGATGGTTTTTTGCACGCGCTCGCGATGATTTTTTATCTCGGCCGCCGATGTCATCATGCCGACGTAAGGAATGTCCGCCAGGTCGCCGAGAAATTGGAATTTCTTAAAGCCCAGCGACACCGCCTTGTCGTCGAACGGCGGCGTGAGAACCGCGCCGGCCACCTGATTGCTCGCAAGCGCGGCGAAGCTCGAAGCCGTCCCTCCGGTCGAGATCAGCGCCACGTCTTTTTCATGAATCTCCCATTTCTTGAGCGCGGCCTGGAGGAAATAGTGCGGCGAGGTCCGAATCGCGGAGATCGCCAACGTCTTTCCGACGAGATCGTGCGGCTTATTGATGTTCTTGTCCGTCACCAGGATCCACGGCGTGCCGTTGTAAAGATTGAGCACGGCGACCAGCGGCAACCCGGCCACCGCCGCGGAAATGCCCGTGGAGAGCGAGGGGAAGAAATTGATATTTTCGTTGACGACCGCCTGCGGCTGGATCGTGGTGCGCATCTGGATGTATTCGGCTTCCAGCCCCGCCTTCTTGAGCAAGCCCTTTTCTTGCGCGACGTAAAAAGGCAGGTAAGCAAAAGCCAGCGAGGGGAAAGCGACGCGGATTTTTTGCGGCGCTTCGCCCGCCGAGCCGGCGGCGGCGAGGCACATAGAGGCGAGGGCCAAGCCGAGAGCGAATTGTTTTTTCATCATTGACCTACGGCGGACTTCCGTTCTTCGGCTATCCACCTCTCTCGCGCGATTTTCAACGCCCTCGGCTGCGGCAGATCTTTGAAACCGAAAAAGTCGGCGGCGTTGCGCCAGAGAATTCGCTCCCTCTGCTCGTGGTTCAAGTCGCGCGCGTCGCAGATGTCCTTCACTGAATAGGGGAAGTGGCAATCCCAGTGACAGTAATCGGAGGCATAAAGTACCGTTCCCGCGCCCGCCGCTTCGAGCACGCGGTCGAGGCCGCTCTCCTCGGATTCGCAAGAAAGAACGATCTGGTCGCTTTTGATGATCTCACTCGGGCGGCGTTTTAAATCGGGCATGTGCGGCGCGAGCTTCTCGAGGTGCTCGTCGAAGCGCTCCATCCAGAAGGGCAGCCAGCCGGCGCCGCCTTCCATGAACGCCACGCGCAGCTTGGGAAATCGGTCGAACACGCCCTCGCCGATCATGTGCATCATCGCGATCATCAGCTCGAAGGGGAACGCCGTCATGTGGACATATACATATTTGAAGAAGCGGCGGCTTCCCGCGCCCATCACGCCCGAGACGCCGGGAATGCCGTCATGGCCGGTCTGCGGATGGACGCTGAGCGTCATGCCGATCTTCTCCGCCGCGTCATAGATGGGAAAGAACATCGGGTCGCCCATGTTCCGGCCGTAAACGTTGGTCGGCAGCATCGCCGAAGTCGCGCCGGCCTTGGCCAGAAACTCAAGTTCTTTGACCGCCAGGTCGGGCGCCTGACAGGGAATCAACCCGACCGACCTCAGGCGCCGGCGATCGGTCGAGCAATATTCCAGCAGCCACTCGTTGACGGCGTGGCAAAGCACCGCCGCAAGCTCGCCGCTCATGAGGCCGTTCACGGTAAGAGCGATTTGCGTGCCGAAAATAATCGCGACGTCGATGCCTTCGCGGTCCATGTCTTTCAGCCGCGGTTCGGGTTCGGTCATGCCCGGCCCGCTCTTGCGGGCTTTGTCCGTCATGGGCCCGGTGACGCCCGGGCCGGGTCCGTGAGTCATCGGCCAGATACGTCCTTCGATAAAAGTCCGCGTGTGGCCGCGTTCGTCCTTCACGCGGCGCGGCGCCCACGAACGCCACTTCTCCGGCATGTAGCGCGCGAGATCGACATCGCCTTCGTTGACGTGGCCGTCCGCGTCGATGACCAGAATATTATCGAGGATTGTCGCCATCGCTTTTCCGGCTGAGCCCGCTGAAAACATAGTCCGTCTCGCCGGTCGTGTCAAAGCGTGCTTCGACCCTTCGGCTTTGCTCAGGGCGGGCTCCCTCGACTGCGCCTTTAGTCCCGAGCCTTGTCGAGGGATCAGCACGAACGGTCAATTGCCATAGGGCGGTTCGCGAACCGCCCCTACGATCACTCGAACAGCAACAGTTGATCTGACCGGGCTTATCGGCTATGCAGGCAGAGGTGACGCAAACGGCGATCAAAGAATTTTTCGACGGCAAAACGCCGACGAAGGAAGAGGCGCTGAGCCTCGCGGCGGCGCGGGGCGACGAGCTGGCGGATCTGCTCGAAGCGGCGGCGGCGCTGCGCGATCGCCACAAAGGCAAGACGATAACTTTCTCGCCAAAAATCTTTCTTCCGCTCACCAATCTCTGCCGCGATTTCTGCGGCTACTGCACGTTCCGCAAGGCGCCGGACGAGCCGGGCGCGAAAACGATGACGCTCGACGAAGTTCTCGGCGTCGCGCGGCGGGGTAAGCTTCTCGGCTGCACCGAGATTCTCTTCAGCCTGGGCGACAAACCGGAGGCGATTTATCACGAGATGAAAGATTTTCTCGCGCGCCTGGGTCTCAAGCGCACGCTCGATTACCTCTACGAGGCCTGCAAGATCGCGCTCGACGAAACCGGATTGCTGCCGCACTCCAACCCGGGCATCATGGGCACAGGCGATCTCGAGCGCCTGAAGGAGGTCAACGGGAGTCTCGGCCTCATGCTCGAAACCACGAGCGCGCGCCTCATGCTGCCGGGCGCGGCGCACTTCGACGCGCCGGATAAAAAGCCCGAGCTGCGGCTGCGCACGATCGCCGAAGCGGGTAAGCTCCGCATCCCGTTCACGACCGGCATTCTCATCGGCATCGGCGAAAATTGGGCGGAGCGGATCGACGCGCTCTTCGCCATTCGCGACCTCAACGAGCGCTACGGCCACATTCAAGAAGTCATCGTGCAAAATTTTCTCCCCAAGCCGGAGATTCCCATGCGCGATCATCCGGCGCCGGCGCTCGAAGAAATGCAGAAGACGATCGCGCTGGCGCGGCTCATCCTCGGCGGCGAGATGAACATTCAGGCGCCGCCTAATCTCACGCCGGAAAGTTACGCGCTCTATCTCGGCGCGGGGATCAACGACTGGGGCGGCGTCTCGCCGCTGACGCCCGACTTTATCAACCCCGAAGCGCCGTGGCCGGCGCTCAGCGCGTTGGAAGAAAAAACGCGCGCCTCCGGATTCGTCCTCCGGCCGCGCCTGCCGATTTATCCCGAATTTATTTTATCGGACGAGAAATTCATCCCGCCGGCGCTCATGCCCTACGTCGAACATTTGCGCGGTGCGGATGGACTGGTGAAGGACGAGATCGCGCAAAGACTTCTCGGCCGGCGATCGTAGGTCGGCGATGCTGGTCGCGCTTACGGGAGGAACCGGCGGGGCGAAGCTGGTGCAGGGATTGAGTTGCGAGATCGATGCGGAACAACTGGCGATCATCTGCAACACCGGCGACGACTTTGTTCTTCACGGCCTCCACATTTCTCCCGACCTCGATACGATCGCCTACACTCTGGGCGGCGTCGCGGATGCGGCAAGAGGCTGGGGCATCGAAGGGGACACGTTCGCCGCGCTCGAATGGCTGGGAAAATACGGCGGCGAGACCTGGTTCAAGCTCGGCGACCGCGATCTCGCGACGCATATCATGCGCACGCGGATGTTGCGCGAAGGCCTGACGCTCGCGCAGGCGACCGAGAAAGTCGCCGCGGCGCTCGGAGTGAAAGCTGCGCTGCTGCCGATGTCGGATCAAAAGGTGGAGACGCGCATTCAGACGCCCGAAGGAGAAATTTCTTTCCAGGAATACTTCGTCAAGCGGCGCTGGGCCGTCGAGGTGAATGGCGTTTCCTACGCGGGCGCGGCGGCGAGCCGGCCGGCGCCGGGTGTGCTTGACGCGATTCGCGCCGCGACGGCGGTCATCGTCTGCCCGAGCAATCCGGTGACAAGCATCGGGCCTATCCTAGCCGTGCCGGGCATCAGAAGGGCGTTGAAGGAAACCGCGGCGCGCGTTGTGGGAATAAGTCCGATTATTCAAGGGGCGGCGGTAAGCGGGCCGGCGGACAAGTTGATGGCGGCCACGGACATGGAGGCGTCTTCGTTCGGCGTGGCGGAGGCATACGAGGATTTTCTCGATCTGTTCGTTGTCGCGTCCGAAGATAGGAATGATAGGACGCGCATCGAAGCGCTTGGCGTGAAGACGGCAGAAAAACCGATCCGCATGAATTCTCTCGACGACAAGAGACGTCTCGCGCGCGAGCTCTTGGAGCTTTTGTGAAAAAATACTTTACTCGTGCTTCGACAAGCTCAGCACGAACGGTCAAAACTCGTCCGGTCACCCTGAGCAAGTCGAAGGGTGTCCGAAGATTGTTCGGCATCCTATGAAAGTCTCGGCCCTGATACCCGCCAAGGGATTTACCAACGCCAAGCAGCGGCTGTCGTCGCTGCTCGGCGCGGACGAGCGCGCGCTGTTGGCCGAGACGATGTTGCGCGACGCGCTCCGCGAAACGCTCGCCGCACGCGGGCTCGAAGCGGTTTACGTCGTGACCGGAGACGCCCAAGTCAGCGCGATCGCCTCTACGCTCGGCGCGCGAGTGATCTTCGAGCAGGAAGAAAAAGGCGAAACCGCGGCCGTCACGTTTGCTCTCTTGGAAATGAAGCGGCGCGGCGCGGAAGCCGCGCTGATTATTCCCGCGGACATTCCGCTGCTTCGCGCCGCCGATCTCGAGCTTCTCGTCGAAACGGCGGCGCCGCGAGAAGCGTCGTCTCCTTTCGCGCTTTTGGTGCCGTCGCACGACCGCCTGGGGACCAACGCTCTCCTGCTTGCGCCGCCGGACGCGATCGGGCTCGGCTTCGGTTACAACAGCTTTACGTATCATATCAATCAGGTGGCCGAGCGCGGCATTCCGCTCCGCGTCGTGGAAAACGAACGCATCGCGCTCGACATCGACGAGCCGCATGACCTGGAGCGGTTTATTGCCGCCGGCGGCGGCCCGGGCATGAGCTATGCAAAAGTCATCGAGATGAAATCCGCCGCGCGGCATCCCGGGTGAATCGTGAGCCGGCTTGAGATTATCGGCCTCGAAGGCATCGGCGAAGTCAGTCGCGGCGATTCGATCGGCGCGTTAATCGCCCAAGCGTGCGCGCGGCAATCGATAGCCCTCACGAGCGACGATATTCTCGTCGTGGCGCACAAGATCGTCTCCAAGGCCGAGGGGCAGATCGTCCGCCTCGACGACGTCGAGCCTTCGGCGCGCGCCGTCGAGCTGGCGCAGGAGCTCAATAAAGACGCGCGGCTGGTGGAAATCATTTTGCGCGAGAGCCGCCGCGTCATTCGCAAAGGCGGCGTCGCGCTGATCGTCGAAACGCATCACGGCTTTATCTGCGCCAACGCGGGCGTCGATGCGTCGAACGTCGGCCTGGGCCAAGTCGCGTTGCTGCCGCGCGATCCCGACGCCTCGGCAAAAAAAATTCGCCATGAAATCGAGCAACAACTCCCAAAACTCAATGTCGCGCCCGGCGTCATCATCAGCGACAGTTTCGGCCGCACGTGGCGTCTCGGAACCGTCGACGTCGCAGTGGGCGTGAGCGGGCTCAATCCCATAAAAGACGAGCGCGGCACAACGGATCGCTATGGCTACGAGCTGAGAGCCGCGGTCGCGGCCGTGGCCGACGAGCTGGCGGCGGCGGCGGAACTTGTGATGGGGAAGAAAGGGCAGACACCTGTGGTGTTGATTCGAGGCTACGAAGGAAAGGGGGAAGATGGATCGGCGCGGGAGCTGCTCCGCCCGGAGGCGGAGGATCTTTTTCGCAGGTTTTAGAAAAAATGAAAGAAGAAATTGTTATAGCCATTGTCGGTGGAACGGGAAATCTCGGCACGGCGCTGGCGCTGCGCCTGGCGGCCCCGGGCGTGCGCGTCATCATCGGCTCACGCGAGCGCGAGAAGGCGAAAACCGTCGTGGAGTCGTTGCAGAGCAAAGCGCCGCGTGGGCGAATCGAGGGCGAAAGCAATCAAGAAGCAGTCAAAGAAGCCGACTTCGTCGTCATCTCAGTGCCCTACGAGGGTCACGCGAAGATGATCGCCGATTTAAAAGGCCAGCTCGGCGGCAAGATTATCATCAATGCAGTCGTGCCGCTGCAAAAAGGCAGGCCGTTCGTGCCGCCCGCCGGCTCCGCCTTGCTCGAAGCGCAAACCATTCTCGGCGACGAGGCGCCGGTCATCGGCGCGCTGCACAACGTTTCCGCGCTCGACTTGCAGGACGTTCACGCGCCGCTCGGCGACGTGCTCGTATGCGGCAACCATGAAGCCGCAAAGCAGAGGGTGATGGAGATCATCCGCCTGATCGGCGCGAAGCCGTTCGACGCCGGGCCGGCGGCGAACGCCTACGTGATCGAAGGCATCACCGGCGTTTTGATTCATCTCAACCGCAAATACAAATCCAAGCACGCCAGCGTGAAGATCACGGGCATAGGGCAGGACTGAGTGCTGAGGAGTGACTTGAATCTTCCGCCGATAGCGACGACCACCGTCGGCAGCTTTCCGAGACCGAACTGGCTCTGCGACCGGGAGCGCAGCGAAGTCACGTTTCGCCTCGAAGGCGAAATGCTCCGCGAAGCGCAGGACGATGCCACTATCGCCATCCTGCACGAGCAGGAGCGCATCGGCCTCGACCTTTTGACCGACGGAGAGCAGCGCCGGCCGCATTTCATCAATCACGTGCTGGCTTCGATGACCGGCTTCGATCTCGTCAATCGCAAGCCCAAGGCGATCCGCCGGCGGAGCGACGTGGAGCGTTTGGTGCCGCGCGTGGTGGCGCCGGTCAAACGCCGCGCCATGGCCGTGGTCGGAGACCTGCTGTTCGCTCGGGCGCACACATCGCGGCCGATCAAAATGGCCGTACCGGGGCCGATGACGGTGGTCGATTCGACTTACGACGAATATTACCGCGACGAGGAAAAACTCGCGCTCGACGTGGCCGCGGCGCTGAACGAAGAATTGCTCGCGCTCGAAGCGGCGGGCTGCGACGTGGCGCAAATCGACGAGCCGGCGATGACGCGCCACCACGAGAAAGCCGCCGCCTACGGCGCGCGCGCGCTCGACCGCTGCCTCGAAGGCGTGACGATGCCTACGATTGTCCATCTCTGCTACGGCTATCCCGGCGGCGGCAAGCGCCAGCACGAGTACGAATATCCCGAGCTGCTTAGGCTTCTCATGCAAACCCGTATCGCCGGTTTGTCGCTCGAATTCGCCCGCAGCGGCTTCGACCCGGCGCTGCTCGCCGGGTGCCGCGATCGCCTCGTCGTGTTCGGCTGCGTCGATCCCGGCGATACGCCGCCCGAGCCGCTCGACAAAGTCGTCGTGCGCGTCCGCGCCGCGCTCGACTACGTTGAGCCGTCGCGCCTGTTGCTCGCGCCGGACTGCGGCTTGATGACCATCGACCGCGATCTCGCGCTCGCCAAAGCGCGCCTGCTGGTTGATACCGCGAGGGAGTTGAGGCGAAGGATTTAACACGCTCTTTTCAGCGAACGCCGCCACCTGCTCTCTGAGCCCACAAATCCTCACTCCGCTCGGAATCTCAAATCGCAAATTTCAGATCTCAGAGTTGGGATTGGAGATTTGCCGTTTGGGATCCCGAAGGGCTTGGCCGCGCCCGAAACCTCGCGCCGTGAGGCTTCGCTTGCATCGACACAGCTTCTAATAGAAGCTGATGTCGATGCCGAATTCGATCTGCTCGATCGGTCACTCCACGAGAACGCTGGAAGAATTCGAGACGCTGCTCGCTCATTTTAACATTCAACTGCTGGTCGACGTCCGCACGCTGCCCAAATCGCGACGCGTGCCGCACTTCAACTCCGACAATCTCGCGCGGGCGCTGGCGCAGAAAAACATCGGGTACCGGCATCTGAAGATTCTCGGCGGGCTCAGAAAGCCGGCCAAAGATTCGCTCAACCTCGGCTGGCGCAACTCGAGCTTCCGCGGCTATGCCGACTACATGCAGACCGAGGAATTCCAACGGGGCATAGCGGAGTTATTGGACCTTGCTGAAAAAGAAAAAACCGCGATCATGTGCGCCGAGGCGGTGCCGTGGCGTTGCCATCGCTCGCTCATTGCCGACGCGCTCACGGTTCGCGATTGGGAAGTGCGGCACATTATCTCGCCGGCAAGCGCGCAGCTTCATGAGTTGACTCCGTTCGCGGTCGTCGGAGGCGAGCGCGTCGCCTACCCGCAGCGTTGAAATTTTTTCCCAAATGGCTTAGGAGGAGATGATAGCAAGGGAGGAAACGAAATGTCTGAACACCAACACACGGCAAAATGGCAGGCGCCGACGGATGATAAAACCAAGGCCGGTTACGGCAAGTTTCTCCGCCCGAAGACGCCTTACGACATTTATATGGAAGAGCAGGAGATACCGATCTATCGCGAGATCGGCGTCAGGCGCGTGCAAGACTTGCCGCGCAAGCCGTGGAAGAAAACGGGCGGCAATGGAACTTTTATCCAGTTGCTCGGCACCGAGGGGCTCTGGGGCTGCTACGTCGTCGAGGTTCCGGGCGCCGGCGCGCTCAACCCAGAGAAGCATCTGTACGAGGAGATTTATCTGGTCGTCGATGGGCGCGGCTCGACCGAGGTGTGGACGGAAGGCAACGGCAAGAAGCTGACTTTCGAGTGGCAGCGGGGCTCGCTCTTTTCCATCCCGATCAACGCTTCGCACCGGATCGTAAACGCGACGCGAAGCCCGGCGCTGCTTATGGCCGGGACGACCGCGCCCAACGTCATGAACATGTTTTCGAACCCCGATTTCATCTTCAATTGCCCGTACCAGTTCAAGGACCGCTTCGATCCGACCGACGATTACTACAAGCCCAAAGAAGAGATCGAGCCCGATCCGTTGCGCGGGCTGGCGATGCGCCAGACCAATATCATCCCGGACATCATCAACTGCGAGCTGCCGCTGGACAACCGCCGCTCGCCCGGCTACCGGCGGATCGAGCCGCACATGACGGGAAATAATTTTTATCTCTGGATCGGCCAGCATGAGAATGGAAGGTACTCGAAAGCTCACGCGCACGGCTCCGCCGCCGTTTTGGTCTGCCTGACCGGCAAGGGCTATACCTACACGTGGCCGGCGACGCTCGGCCAAAAGCCGTGGGAAGCCGGCAAAGGCGAACTGGTTAAGCGGCAGGATTACGAGCCGGTCGGACTGGTCAGCGCCGCTCCGATGGGAGGAAACTGGTTTCACGCCCACTTCGGCATCAGCAAGGAGCCGCTGCGCCTCTCGGCCTGGTTCGGACCGAACGCGCCGGGGCGCGAGCGCGGCCGTCCCGGAGAAAAAGCGATCGACTACGGCGCGATCGATATCCATGAGGGCGGCACGGCGATTCCTTACTACGACGAAGATCCCTACCTGCGTAAAGAATACGTGGAGACGCTGAAGAACGAAGGAGTCGTCTCTCGAATGGACGACTCGCTCTATCGGAAGCCCTGATTCGATTTTAGATTTTGGATTTTAGATTTTGGATTGTCGGGCGGTTTTTCCCAATCTAAAATCGGCAATCGAAAATGATTCCCACCTGAGCCGTCGCTTCTCTTCCCGGTAATCATGCAATCGTTCACCAACCTCGACCGCCATATCGTCGATGAAGACGAGATCAAGCTCACCAGCGTGGGCATCGATATCGGTTCCTCGACTTCCCATCTCGTCTTCTCCCGCCTGGAGATGAAGCAGGAGGGGACGCGCTACGTGATCAAGCGGCGCGCGATCCTGAGCGAGTCGGAAATTCTCCTCACGCCGTACCGGGACGATCTCACGATCGACGTGGCGGCGCTGGAAAAATTTATCAACCGTCAATATGAACGCGCCGGGCTCAAGCGCGACGACGTCGATACCGGGGCGCTGATTCTCACCGGCGTAGCGGTCAGGCGGCGCAACGCGCGCGCGATCGCGGATCTCTTCGCCGCGGAAGCCGGCCGCTTCGTCGCGGTCAGCGCGGGCGATAGCCTGGAAAGTACGATGGCGGCGCACGGCTCCGGCGCGGTGGCGGAGTCGGCAAAATCCGGCGGCGTTTCCATGAATGTCGATGTCGGCGGCGGGACGAGCAAGATCGCGGTCTCTGCCGGAGGGAAAGTGCTCGAGGTGACGGCGATCGACGTCGGCGCGCGGCTGGTCGTGCTGGACAAGAATGATATCGTCACGCGTTTGGAGGAAGCGGGCCGTTTTTTCGCCCAAGCCGCCGGGCTCGATCTTGCGCTCGGTCGAAAAGTCGATCGGTCGAAACTGCCGTTGATGGTCTCCTTGATGGCCGACCGGCTCTTCGAGGCGATGAGCGGCAAAGCTTTGCCGGAGGACAGCCGCCGGCTTCTCCGTCTTCCGCCTCTCGCGTATCGAGGAAAGATCGACGCGATCACCTTCTCGGGCGGAGTTTCGGAATTCATCTACAATCATCACCCGGGCGATTTCGGCGACCTGGGCGCGCTGTTGGCCAAGGAAGTCAAGCAGAGAGCCGAGCGTCTTGGCATTCCGGTTCTGGAGCCGGCGGCGAAAATCCGCGCCACGGTGATCGGCGCGTCGCAGTACACGATCCAGGTGAGCGGCAGCACGATATTCGTCGATCCGCTCGACGCGGTGCCGGTCAAGAACGTTCCAGTCGTGGCGCCGGAATTTCCGCTGGCGTCGGACGAGATCGATCAGGGAGCGGTGAAGATGGCGATCGAGCGGGCGCTCGCGCGCCTCGATCTGGCCGATGGAAAGCGGCCGGTGGCCGTCGCGTTTCGCTGGGAAGGGTCGGCGACGTTCGCGCGCCTGCAGGCATTCTGTTCCGGCATCGCCGAGGGTCTGGAAAAAATAGTCGCCAAAGGATTTCCGCTTACGCTCGTAAACGACGGCGACGTGGGCGGCATTCTCGGCCTACACTTCAAAGAGGAAATGAATTTCGCGCATGCCGTTATTTCCATCGACGGCATCGCGCTCAGCGAGTTCGATTACATCGACATCGGCGCGCTGATTCCCTCTTCCGGCGCGGTTCCGGTGGTGGTCAAGTCGCTCATTTTTCCCACGGTGGCAGAGCCGCCCGCGAGATAGCTCGGTTGTCTCGAAATTTATCGTGAGAGAGTCGTTGGTTGGTGCCGGTGAAGGGACTTGAACCCCCACGGAGTTGCCTCCATCGGATTTTGAGTCCGACGCGTCTGCCATTCCGCCACACCGGCGATAATTTCATTAATAACCAAACCAGAAGCGCGACACAAGCAGGGCTTCGCAGGCCCCCGCTCATTGGGCCTCCGGCATTGACTTTAGGAACTTGTGCCGAGCCAAGGAACGAGCATAACGAGGCGCGAGCCCCGAGGCGACTGAGGCGTACTCTTGTTGTACGCCGCAGGGAGACCGAGGGGCGATAAACGAAGTTAGGCGAAGTTCATGGGCTCGGCTAGAACAGGACTTCCCAGAATTCGGCCAGAGAACCGACGGCGAGAAGCTCGGGAAATTTGATCGTTGGCAGTTGCGCGGCGTTGCTCGCCGGCAAAATCGCGCGCGCGAAGCCCAACTTCCCGGCTTCTTTGACGCGCGCCTCGGCTTGCGCGATGCCGCGAATCTCGCCGGCGAGGCCGACTTCACCGAAGATGACGGTTCGCGCATCGATCGCTTTTTCCTCGTAACTCGACGCCACGGCGGCGATGATTCCCAGATCGACGCCGGGCTCGTCCACCTGCACGCCGCCCGCCACGTTGACGAAAATATCCTGATTGAAGAGTTTGATGCCGCGCTTTTTTTCCAAAACCGCGACGAGAAGCGCGACGCGATTGTGATCCACGCCGATCGTTGTCCGCCGCGGCACGGCTAAAAAGGACGGGCTCACCAGCGCCTGAAGCTCGACGAGAATCGGGCGCGTCCCTTCCATGCTGCACACGACGGCGGAGCCGGGCGCTTTGAGCGGGCGCTCAGAAAGAAAGAGCTCGGACGGATTGCTCACTTCTTTGAGGCCGCCCTCTTTCATCTCGAAGACGCCGATCTCGTTGGTCGAGCCGAAGCGGTTCTTGACCGCTCGGAGAACGCGGAAATTGTGTCCCCGGTCGCCTTCGAAATACAGCACCGTATCGACCATGTGCTCGAGCACGCGCGGCCCGGCGATCGAGCCATCCTTGGTGACGTGGCCGATGAGAAACGCGCTGAGGCCGCTTTTTTTCGCCAGCGTGATGATCGACCCGGAGCACTCTCTCACCTGGCCGATGCTGCCGGGCGCAGAGGGCAGCGCAGAAGAGAAGAGAGTCTGGATCGAATCGATGACGAGAACCGCCGGCTTGATTTTCTTGATCTGCTCCAGAATTCTTTCCAGCGCGGTCTCGCTCAAGACGAGAAGCTTCGGCGAGGCGATGCCGAGCCGCTCGGCGCGCATTTTGATTTGCCGCGGCGACTCTTCGCCGGAGACGTAAAGGCAGGTGAGGCCGATTTGGCTGAGCGCGGCGAAAGCTTGAATCAAGAGAGTCGATTTGCCGATGCCGGGATCGCCGCCGATCAAAGTCACGGAACCGGGCACCAGCCCGCCGCCGAGCACGCGGTCGAACTCGCCGATGCCGGATAGAATTCTGCCCTCTTCCGCCGTCGAGATTTCGGCGATCGACGCGGGAATTTCTTTGGCGCCGGAAATCAGCTCGTCGCGCGGATGCGCGGCGCGCTCGTATGTTTCCTCGACGAGCGTGTTCCACTGATTGCAGTCGGGACACTTGCCGAGCCACCTCGGCGACTGGTGGCCGCAATTCTGGCACGAGTAAACGATTTTTGCTTTGGCCATGAGAATAGCTGTCAGCTATCAGCTTTCAGCTCCAGAGATAGCGGAATTGGGTTGCGACCACCTGATCATACGGAATCGGCCGGGAGAGCAGTCCTATGTCTTGAGCAAAGCGGTTCATTTTGCCGACGGTCTCCTCGGAAATTGTCGAGTCGTAGTAAGGCAAATCGCGCCTAATCAACTCCGCAATCAACTCTGCTTCCGCCGGCGGAAAGATTTTGCGCCCGACTTCGGTCGCACGCTCGGGATTCTCGCGCAGCGCCTTTTGCGCGCGCACGAGCGCCCGGATCGCGGCGGCGGCGCTCTCCGGCTCGCGCGCGATTCCCGCGTCCGTTGTTACCAATGCGGGAAACGTATAGTGTTGCGCCGCTTCCGGCCCGTCGCCGCGGCGGACATCCAGAATAATTTTACCGACGCCGCGGCGCACGGCGATCTCCGCGCCCATGGCGTTGGCCCAGAAGCCGTCAATTTTCCCTTCTTCCAATGCCTTTGCAGCGGTGAGACCGAAGGAAACCGTCGCGCCGGTGGCGCCGGGAACCGGTGCGATCTGGACGCGATCCCGCGTCTCGTCGATCCCGGCTTCGCGCAATAATCGCTTCAAACCAAAATCCACGCCGGGCGCGGCGCCGATGCGGAGACCTTTCACCGCGCTCACATCGCCGCGCTTGGCATTCAAATCCGCGCGCAAAACCAGCAACCAGTACATCCGCTGCCCGAGCGCGGCCAAAAGTTTCGCGCCCAGCCAATCGGGGAAAGCCATGAGCGTCGCGTGCGCCGAGCCGGCGACGAAGTCGAGCGCGCCGTCGCGCAGCGCCTCCATCATCTTCGGCACGGGAAAAAGCAGCTCGACTTTCTCGATGTCGAGCCCTTCGGCCTTGAAGAAACCCAGCTCGGCGGCGGCGATGGCGGGAAAATAAGAATTCGAGATCAGGTCGGGAACGGCGATGCGCATGGAGAGCTTTAATGCGGAACCTAGAGCTCGCCGCTACTTTCCGACCGGCTGTTCCGCGCGCCACGAGCGCATGTATTTCACGACTTCGTCGAGCGGCAGCACGTCGGCGTATTTTTGATTCATGTCGAAGAGGTTGATCGCGTGGCAGGCCTCGTGGCGGTCGAAGACGCCCTCTTCGACGACGATCATGCGAAAGCGGTAGGTCGTGCCATCGACCACGCTCGCGCGCACGCAGCCGCTCGTGCTCTCGCCGCAAGCAATGACGGTGTCGATCCCGAGCTGATTCAAATGGCCGACGAGCGGCGTGCCCCAAAACGCGCTGGGAGATAATTTTTTCAGCACCGCTTCGCCCTGCAGCGGCTCGACCTCGTCGATGATGTCGAACCTGCGCCGGCGACGCTCCTGCTCCTCCGGCGTTAGCTTGCCGCCGTCGCCGTCCCGCCGGAACCCCCACTCTTTTACCCCGGCATCCGCCAATCCAGTGACGTGAATGATCGGCATGCGCACTTCGCGCGCGGTCCGGAGCAAAGTCTGGATGTATGGAATGGCGTTCCAACCCGCCATGCCGCAGCTTCCCGGCCAGTTCTTGATCGCTTCCAACACCGGCTCCGGCTTGTCGCCGAAGACCCAGCGGTAAAGATCGATCAAGAGCAGCGCGGGCTTTTTGCCGAAGCCGATCGGCCGCGGCGGTTTCATGGCGACGTGCGCCTTATCCTGGTCGGTCAGAAAACGATCCCAGACACGTTCCATCGCGCACCTCCTTGAATCGATACATGTCTATCACCGGGTTTGTTGAACGGTCAAGAAGGCGGGTAGTGGGTCATTTTGGGAGAGATCCTTCACTTCGTTCAGGATGACAATCCAATCGTGACATTCTGAGTCCTTCGCTTTCTGTCATGCTGAGCGAAGCGAAGCATCTCTCTTTTCCACTCAGGGCTCCACGAAGAATCTCAGTTCTGGATTATGTTGCTCGCAAGCTGAAAATGACCCACTACCACGAGGCGGAGGCTGGTTGCTCTAAGCCGCCCCGTATAATAAATCTATTCGCACGATGTCCGTGGACTTTATCCAGAATGAACTCGAAGCGCTCAAACGGCAGGGACTCTACCGCAAGCTCCGTCGCGTCGAGGGCGGGCAGGGGCCGACGCTTTTGCTCGACGGCCACGAGGTGCTGAATTTTTCCTCCAACAACTATCTCGGCCTGGCGACTCATCCGGCGCTGAAAAAAGCGGCGAAGGAAGCGATCGACCGCTACGGCTGCGGCGCCGTGGCCTCGCGCTTGATCTCCGGCAACATGGCGCTGCACGAGGAGCTGGAAGAAAAAATCGCCGGGCTCAAGGGAACCGAAGCCGCGCTGGTTTTCAACTCCGGTTTCCAGGCCAACGTCGGAATCATCCCGACTCTCGCAGGAGAAGGCGACGTCATCTTCAGCGACGAGTTGAATCACGCGAGCATCATCGACGGCTGCCGCCTCGCGCGCGCGAAGACGATCGTCTACCCGCATTGCGATATGGAAGCGCTTCAAGACGCGCTTAAAAACACGCTGGTGGTGGGGCGGAAGCTTATCGTTACCGAGACGCTCTTCAGCATGGACGGTGACGAAACGCCGCTGGCGGAAATCGTCGAGCTGGCGGAGCGATACGGCGCCCTCGTCATGGTCGACGAGGCGCACGCGACCGGAACCTCCGGCCCGAACGGCGCGGGCGTCGTGGCCAAGCTGGGACTCGGCGCGCGCGTCCCGATCCAAATGGGCACGCTCGGCAAGGCGCTCGGCGGCTTCGGCGCGTACGTTGCCGGCGGCCGCGCATTGCGCGCGCTGCTCATCAATCGCTGCCTGAGTTTCATTTTCACGACTTCGCTGCCGCCGCCGGTGCTGGCGGCGGCGATCGCAGCGATCGATCTTCTATATCAAGAGCCGGAGCGGCGGCTCGCGCTCTGGCACAACTGCCGCGCAATGAGGGAAGGTTTAAGAAACCTTGGATTCACGCTCGGGAAGAGCGAGAGCCAGATTCTCCCGCTCGTCATCGGCGACGCGGAAAAATGCATGGCATTCTCCGAGCGGCTGCTCGAAAAAGGCGTGTTCGCTCACGGCATCCGCCCGCCAACGGTGCCGGAAGGCACGTCGCGTCTGCGCATTACGCTGATGGCGACGCACACGCACGAGCATCTGCATCGCGCGATCAAATCGTTCGAGGAAGTGAAACGCGAATTTTGAGAGTACGCATGGCTTCGCGTAACGAAGAACTGAAGCGCCTGGACCAAGCTCATTTATGGCATCCGTTTACGCAGATGCAGGAGTGGATGGGCGAGGAGCCGTGCATCATCGAGGCTGGCGAGGGGCATTACCTGATCGATGTCGAGGGCAGAAGATATCTCGACGGCGTCTCGTCGCTCTGGTGCAATGTCCACGGCCATCGAAAACACGAGCTAGATCAAGCGATCAAAGACCAACTCGACCGGATCGCCCATTCGACTTTTCTCGGCCTCAGTCACGTGCCCGGCATCGAGCTGGCGGAAAAACTCATTGGGATCGCGCCGTCAGGCCTCCAGCGTGTCTTCTATTCCGACGACGGCGCGACGGCCGTCGAAGTCGCGCTCAAGATGGCCGTTCAGTACTGGCAGCTCAAAGGAGAGACAAATCGTACGAGATTCGCCTCACTCGTCGAGGCGTATCATGGCGACACCGTCGGCTCGATGGGCGTCGGCTATTCGGAGACGTTTCACCGTTTTCATCGCTCGCTTGTCGTTCCGGCCCTGCGGCTCAACCCGCCGCATGTCTTTTGCTACTTCCAGTGCATGAGCGAAGAGGAAGCGCTCAGGAGCGCGATTCGGGAAGCCGAAGAAAAACTTTCTCAGGAAAAGGACTCACTCGCGGCGCTCATCGTCGAGCCGCTGATGCAGGGCGCCGCGGGGATGTGGGCGCAACCCGCGGCGTATGTCAAAGCGCTCGGCGAGATCTGCCGCAAAAACCGGATTCTTTTTATCGCCGACGAAGTCGCGACCGGCTTCGGCCGCACGGGGAAGATGTTCGCCTGCGAGCACGCGGGCGTGAGTCCCGATATGCTTTGCGTCGCCAAAGGCATCACCGGCGGCTATCTGCCGCTGGCCGCGACGCTCACGACTGAAGAAATTTTCTCGGCGTTTCTAGGAGAATATAAGGACTTCAAAACTTTTTTCCACGGTCACACGTACACGGGCAATCCGCTCGGCTGCGCCGTCGCCCTGGCGAGCCTGGAGCTTTTTAAGAAAGAAAAAATTCTCGAACGGATGCAGCCGAAGATCGACTACCTCAAGCACCGGCTGGCAGGAGACTTTTTTTCGCTCGGTCACGTGGCAGACGTGCGCCAGTGGGGGTTCATGATTGGCATCGAGCTCGTCGCGGACAAAGAGAGTCGAAAGAGTTATTCAACTGAGAAACGAGTCGGTTACAAGGTGATTCTCGAAGCTCGCGAGCGCGGCGTGATGATCCGGCCTTTGGGCGACGTGATCATCCTGATGCCGCCGCTGACGATGGAAGATAGTGAGTTGAGGGACCTCTTGGAGGTTACGCTGGAGTCGATAAAGGTGGTCACTGAGAGTTGATTTGCTCCCAGATGTCATTCTGAGGAGCGTAGCGACGAAGAATCTCTCCGACCGACTTCGGCAAAATTTTGATTCTGAAAAGACAGAATTTCCGGAGAGATTCTTCGCTGCGCTCAGAATGACAATCAGCGTTACGAGTCAGTCCATGTTGTCACGGAAAGTAAATTAACCACAGTGTCATTCTGAGGAGCGAAGCGACGAAGAATCTCTCCGAGGCGATTTCTACCGATGAGAGAATACTACGTTTATATCTTGACGAACGAATCACGGACGCTCTATACCGGCGTCACGAACGATCGTGAGTTACGCGTGTACCAACACAAGCAAAAACTCATCTCTGGGTTTACCGCTAAGTATAACATTAGCCGGCTTGTCTATTTTGAAACAACTCAAGACGTTCACGCAGCTATCGCAAGAGAGAAGCAGATCAAAGGGTGGTTACGGAGGAAAAAAGTTGCGCTGATCGAGTCGATGAATCCGCAGTGGAAAGACTTGAGCGCTGGCGATGAGAACTCAGGAGTCCAAGAAATGACTCGGAGAGATTCTTCGCTGCGCTCAGAATGACAGAAAAGCAAGCAGCCGTTCTTATGAGAACAGGGATTTTTATAACCGGCACCGATACCGGCGTCGGCAAGACGTTCGTCGCCTGCGGCCTGGCAGCGCTCTTGAGAGAGTCCGGCTATCGCGTCGGTGTCATGAAGCCGGCGGAAACGGGCTGCGAAGAAAAAGACGGGCAGCTTGTTCCGGAAGATGCCGTTCGCTTAAAGGAAGCCTCAGGTTGCGAAGAGCCGCTGGTAAAAATCTGCCCGTACCGGCTTAAAGATCCTCTCGCGCCGAGCGTTGCCGCCGAGCGCGCCGGCATCGCGATCGATGTCGACCGCATCCGGCAGCTTTACGATGAGATCAGTTCGAAGCATGAGATCACGATCGTCGAAGGCGCCGGCGGGCTGCTGGTTCCACTTCTCCCTCACTACACTTACGCCGATTTGGTTAAGCTGCTGAAACTGCCAATCATCGTCGTCGCCGGCAATCGCCTCGGCGCGATCAATCATTTGCTTCTCACCCTGGAGCACGCCTCCTGCCGCGGCCTCAGCGTGCTCGGCTACGTTCTCAATCATCTGGAAAGCCCGTCATCGCTTGCGGCGGAGACCAACGCCGAAGCGCTGCGCTTTCTGACCGCAGTGGCTTGTCTGGGAGAAATACCCCACGTCGATGGCGACCCATCTTCCCCGGCGGGTTTATTCGAGGAGACGTTGGATCGGTTATGGGGCGCGCTTGCGCTCGACCGGCGTTAGCTTCGCGAAGAGCCGCTATGTTTCACCCTGCGGCGCGAAATCGCCGCAATCCGGATGCGGTCCAGCCGGTCACCGTGAGAACGAGACCGATGGCGGCGCCGAAAAGCATGGCGCCGGGCGCGCCGATCAGAGACGCCGTGAATCCGACCTCCATGGCGCCGATGGAGTTCGAGCCTTGAGAGAACATATTGAAAACGGAAAACGCCCGGCCGCGAAGGCGATCCGGCGTGAGCAGATGAAACGCCGTCTGGCGCATCACCGCCTGTATTGAATTGGTCAGCCCCAAGCAGCTCACCAGCACGAGAGCCGCCCAAAAACTCCGCGACACCGCGAAAAATCCGAGACAGAGGCTGTATAGAAGAAAACACCAGAGCGCCAACAGTCCTTTTCGCTCTACGTCTCCCATCACCAGCAGAATAAAAGTGCCGAGGATGCCGCCGACCGCGGGCGCCGACGCCAGCAGGCCGAACGCCGCGGGGCCGACGTGAAAAATATCTTTCGCGAACACCGGCAAAAGCGGACGGTAATAACCCAGGCTCATGATCATGAAATCCATGAGGACGAGGGAAAAAACCACCGGTTGTGACCATAAGAATCTCACGCCGCCGAGGAACGTGCCGAAAGATACCGGCTCTCTTTCGCGGCGGGTGTCGCTGGACATTTTCATGAGGAGGAGCGCCGCGCCCGCCGGAAAGTAAAACAGGGCATTCAGAAAATAACCGTTGCCTAAATTCAACCAGGCGATGGCGAGACCTGCGAGCATCGGGCCGACAAAGTGCGCGCTTTGCGAGACGCTGGAATTGAGCGAGACGGCGTTGGTGAGATGTGAGCGCGGCACCAGGCCGGAGATCATGGCCATGCGGGCCGGATTGAGAACGATGTTCAGTCCGGAAGTCAGCGCGGTGCCGAGCAGAATGTGCCAAACTTCGATTGTGCCCGTGATCGTCAGAATTCCCAGCGCGACGGCGACGAAGAAATTGCCAGCGCTGGTCAGCAAAAGCAGTTTCCGCCGGTCCATCAGGTCCGCGAGCGTGCCGCCGAAGAGTCCGACGGCGAACAGCGGGATGGCCTGCGCCAGACCGGTGAGACCGAGCTGGAACGCCGATCCCGACAATTCATAAACCTGGTAGAGATTCTGCGTCAGGCGCATTTGTTGCGCCGTCGTGACAAAAAGCGAAACGACGAAGAACAGGCCGAATTCGCG
>JBGPTS010000022.1:0-29988 GCA_041490745.1 Binatia bacterium
TACCCATGATATCGCCGACCAGACGGGCCGATTTCTTATACGGCTTATCGGAGGTGTTGCTGGCGTCGTACATGGCGTAGAGAACCCGGCGATGCACCGGCTTGAGTCCGTCGCGCACATCGGGCAGGGCGCGGCTGATGATGACGCTCATGGCGTAGGCCATGAACGACTCGCGCATCTCTTCTTCGATGTAGACCGGGACTTTTTGCTGTTTGAGCGTGGCTTCCATGGATAGCTAAGAAGCGATCAGCAGTCGGCTTTCAGCTTACGATCCGAGATTTCTTAGCTGACAGCTGATCGCGGAAAGCTGACAGCTTCTTCAGACGTCGAGATTTTTGACCGTGAGCGCGTAAGCTTCGATGAAATTGCGGCGCGGCTCGACTTCATCGCCCATCAGCGTCGAGAAGATCTCGTCAGCTTCCACCGCGTCTTCGACGCGCACCTGCAAGAGCACGCGCGTTTCCGGATTCATCGTGGTCTCCCAGAGTTGCGCCGGATTCATCTCGCCCAAACCTTTGTACCGTTGAATATATTGGCCCTTCTTGCCGCCTTCCATAACGTACGTGAAAACTTCGGTGAGAGATTTTAACGGCGTTTTGTTGTCGCCTTCTTCCACCATGTAAGGCGGCAGGCCGATCCCGGAAAGATCCGCGAAGAGCTTCTTGATCTCCCGGAATTCCGGACTGGTCAAGAACTCGCGATCGATCACGGTTTGATAGCCGGTGCCATTGGCGCGCGTCGATACGATGAGCTTGTAGCAATTGTGTTCGGCATCCTCTTCTAGCAGGCACGACAACGGCGCTTGTGCCGGGGCGGTCAGACTCACGTAAGAAGCCAGACGGCTCTGGATATTTTGCAGGGTGTTTTTATCCTTCAAAGTTTCTTCGCCGAAACCGTCTTCCAGCAACAACGCCTCGACCACCGTGCGATTTTTCTTTTTCTTGCCGATCAACAGCATCAATTTTTCCCAGCGCCCGATCTTCTTGACATAACCTTGCAAAGGCTGCCCGACGAGACCGTTGCCATTCCGGGAGGCGCGTAGGCGGATACTTTCGGTGCCCAGCTCAATGAGGTGATCTTCCAGCATGACCTCATCTTTGAGATAGCGTTCCTGTTTGCCTTTTTTGATCTTGTAGAGCGGCGGTTGAGCAATAAACAAATGCCCCTTTTCCACCAGCTGGGGCATTTGCCGATAAAAAAAAGTGAGCAACAAGGTGCGAATATGCGAGCCGTCCACGTCGGCATCGGTCATGATGATGATCGAATGATAGCGCAGCTTCGCTTCGTCGTAATCTTCCTTTACACCGGTTCCCAATGCCATAATCATAAGGCGAATTTCCTGGGATGAAAGCATTTTGTCGACGCGCGCTTTTTCGACATTGAGGATTTTACCCTTGAGAGGCAGGATCGCTTGGTTGCGCCGGTCGCGTCCTTGCTTGGCGGAACCGCCGGCGGAATCACCCTCGACCAGATAAATCTCACTCAATGCGGGATCGCGCTCCTGGCAGTCGGCGAGCTTTCCAGGCAGCGAGCCGGAATCGAGCGCGCCTTTGCGGCGCGCCAGATCTTTGGCCTTGCGCGTCGCCTCGCGTACGCGCGCTGCCTCGACTCCCTTCATGATGATCTTTCTGGCGTCGGTTGGGTTCTCGGCGAGATAACTCGACAGCTTCTCGTTGATCAGCGCCTCGACGATGCCTTTGACCTCGCTGTTGCCGAGCTTGGTCTTGGTTTGGCCCTCGAACTGCGGCTCCGGCACTTTCACGCTGATGACCGCCGTGAGTCCCTCGCGGCAGTCGTCGCCTTGAAGATTTTCTTCGTCTTTTTTCAAGAGGCCGCTATCGATCGCGTAGCTGTTGATTGTCCGCGTGAGGGCGGACTTGAATCCGATCAGATGCGTGCCGCCTTCGATGGTGTTGATGTTGTTGGCGAAGGAGAAGGTGTTCTCGGTATAGCCGTCGTTCCACTGCAAGGCCATCTCGATGTCCACTCCTTCTTTCTCGCCTTGAAGATAGATGACCGGCGAGTGAATCGCCGTTTTGGCGCGATTCAAATGCTCGACAAACGAGACCAGCCCGCCTTTATAAACCAGCTCGTGCTTTTTCTGGGTTCTTTCGTCTTCGATGGTGATGCGTACGCCCTTGTTGAGGAAGGCGAGTTCCCTGAGTCTTTGCGACAGCATGTCAAAGCTGAAATCGACCGATTGGAACATCTGGGTGTCGGGCTTGAAGGTAACGCGCGTGCCCGTGTCCTTCGACTTGCCGATTTCTTTTAGCGGTTCTTGCGGAACCCCGCGTTTATATTGTTGTTGATAGACCTTGCCGTCGCGCTTGATCTCCACCTCCAGAGACTCCGCAAGCGCGTTGACCACCGACAGGCCGACTCCGTGTAGCCCGCCGGAGACTTTATAGGAGGCCTTGTCGAATTTTCCGCCGGCGTGGAGCTTGGTCAACACGACCTCGCAGGCGGATTTTTTTTCCGTCGGATGCATGTCCACCGGTATGCCGCGGCCGTTGTCGATGACGGTCACGCTGTTGTCGATGTGAATTTTGACTTCGATCTCGTTGCAAAATCCGGCCAGGGCTTCGTCGATGGAATTGTCCACCACTTCGTAAACGAGATGATGCAGACCCCGCTCGGCGGTGTCCCCGATGTACATGCCAGGTCTCTTTCTTACCGCGTCGAGACCTTCGAGGACCTTGATGTTGTCGGCGTTGTAGTCGGATGGCGTGGGGGTTTTGTTAGAAGTCATGTTTGGATTGTGGACGACTTGCAATTTTCGCTGTAAAGTCTAGGGGTTACGCCAATTTCAGAACTGAAACAATTGTATCTAAAACCACGCCTAATGTAAAGCAGAAAATCACTCGCAGTTGACCTGATTGACGGCGGTGATTCGCATCGATTTTTACGCCGAAAGCGGGTTGCTCTAAGCCGGATCGCGAACGAAGATTAAAGGTCATTGGCTGCGGCCGATGAGTCGAAGGACAGATCGGGGAATTTCCTCATTGACATTTTTCCACCCCTTTGTTAGGGAGGAGCAGCAAGGCATTACAAACGCCGGAGGGATTTATATATGGCCGACGCTGGTGAAGAAGTACTATTAGACGTAAGAGTCGCCGAGGCATCCTGGCTCTATAAGTTTTACCTCAATCAAGAAAAAAAGATTCTCGGCATCACTGCCGTGGCGATTTTTCTTGCCACCTGGGAACTCGTCGGCGGCGTGTTCCAGGTCGTCAATCCCATGTTTATGAGCGCTCCGTCGTTTATCTGGAAAGCCGCGGTCCAGCTATTTGTTTCCGGTGAGATCTGGAACGATCTCTACGTCAGCGGCGTCGAATTCGCCTGGGGATATTTCCTGTCGGTTATCTTTGCTGTCCCCTTGGGCATCGCGATCGGCTGGTATAAAAAAATGGCCTATCTGTGCGATCCTTTTGTCAACGCGATGAATGCGACGCCTCGCGTGGCACTTTTGCCCCTGGTCATCATCTGGCTCGGCATCGGCATATTGTCCAAAGTCGGCATTATATTCCTCGGCGCGGTCTTCCCGTTGTTGATCAACACGCGCGACGGTGTAAAAACCACGCCGGCCAATTTACTGAACGCGGCGCGGAGCTTCGGCGCTTCGGAATGGCAGATCTTCAAGAACGTGGTGCTTCCCTCTACCGTGCCTTTCATTCTTACCGGTCTCAGGCTGGCGGTCGGCAGAGCGCTCATTGGCGTGATGGTCGGCGAGCTCTATGCGGCGACCGCCGGAATCGGTTTTATGATCACCGTCGCCGGCGCGACCTTCCAGACCGACAAAGTTTTCGTCGGCGTGCTGATTTTTGCGATCTGCGGCATGGTGGCTACCGAAATGATCGACAAGGTCGAGCGCCGTTTCGACAAATGGCGCCCGAAAGTCGGTGCGGCTCAATAGAGCTTTCTCCTCTTACGATCATCCAAGAGGCGGCCCGGAATCTCCGGGCCGCCTCTTTTTTTTCCCGCGATCCGATTCGCGCTGCGACCGCTGGCTTATTGCATTCCTTCCTCTAGTTCTATACCATCGGCCCGATTTTGGGTCGGGCGCTAGAAAGGGATCAAATGAGAGGCTTTAGAGGACTCGTGATTTTCGCTCTGCTGCTCATCCTGTTGTCGCTCGGGCAGAGCGTTGGTTTTTACACCGACTGGCTCTGGTTTCAGGAAGTCGGTTACACCCGGATTTTTACCACTGCGTTGAGCGTCAAGCTGCTGCTCGGCGTTCTCAGCGGCGGGATATTTTCTCTCCTGGTTTATGTGAACGTCAAAATCGCCGCGCAAACGCTCCGCGGTCTCCGCTTTCTAGAGCTGGATAACACCATCGAGCTGCCGAGTCCCGAGCTGATCGATCCGCTGCTGAGACGGCTGCTCCTCCCTGCCTGCCTGCTGCTCGGCCTCCTCGCCGGGCCGCAAGGCGCCGGCCAGTGGGAAAGCCTGCTGCTGTTTTTCAATTCGGTTCCGTTCGGAATCGCAGATCCGCTGTTCGGGCGCGATATCGGATTCTACGTTTTTCAACTGCCGATGCTTGCCGGCCTTTATCACTGGCTCACTATCCTGCTGATCCTCACGTTTGCGGCCACGGCTTCGACTTACGTGCTCTATCGCGGCATTCAGTACGGCCGGAACGGCCTCGCGCTCAGCCGGCGCGCGAGAATACATCTCCTCGCGCTCGCGGCGATTATTCTGCTCGTCAAGGCCGCCGGTTATTATCTCGACGGCTTTGAGTTGCTCTACTCGTCCGGCGGCGCAGCCTATGGAGCGGGTTACACCGCAATCAACGCGACGCTGCCGGTTTTGCGCGCGCTGGTTTTTGTCTCGGTGATCGGCGCCGCGCTGACGCTCTTCCAAATCGCTCGACCCGGACTCAAATATCTCTATGCCGGCGTCGGCATCGTCGTTCTCGTCCACATCGCCGGGCTCGGCCTCTATCCGTCTTTTTTACAGCGGTTTCGCGTCGCGCCCAATGAAGTCGCCGCCGAGCGGCCGTTCATCCGGCGCGCGATCGAGTTCACGCGGCGCGCCTATGGCTTGGACAAAATCGACGCCAAGGAATTTCCCGCCGACGAACAACTGTCGGCGGCGGATCTCAAGCGCAACGACGCGACGCTGAAAAACATCCGCCTGTGGGACCACCGCCCGCTGCTCGCCACCTACGCGCAGCTTCAGGAAATACGGCCCTACTACAAATTCGTCGACGTCGATAACGACCGCTATCTCATCGACGGCAGCCCTCGCCAGGTGATGCTCTCCGCGCGCGAGTTGTCCTACCCGCACCTACAGAGCCCCGGTTGGATCAACGAGCATTTTAACTACACGCACGGCTACGGCGTCGTGTTTGGGCCGGTCAATCAAGTGACGCCGGAAGGGCTGCCGGAATTTTTCATCAAAGACATCCCGCCCGTCTCGGCCAAGACGGCGCTCAAAGTCACGCGGCCGGAAATTTATTACGGCGAGCTGGCGAACGACTACGTCTTCGTAAAAACCAAGGCGCAGGAGCTGGACTACGCCGCCGGGGAAAAAAATATTTATACCAACTACGAGGGCAAGGGCGGGGTTCCGGTTCGCTCGTTTTGGCGGAAGCTGCTCTTATCCTTCCGCTTTGCCGCTTTGAAAATCGCTCTTTCCAGCGACATCGCGCCCGAGAGCCGGATTCTCTACTACCGGCAGATTCACGAGCGCGTGGCGAAGATCGCGCCTATTATCCAATTCGACCGCGACGCCTATCTCGTGATCGCCGAGGGCGGGCGTCTTTTCTGGATCATCGACGGCTACACCACGTCGGACCGTTATCCGTATTCCGAGCCGACGCCGAGGATCGGCAACTATATTCGGAACTCGGTCAAAGCGGTGATCGACGCTTACAACGGCACAGTCGATTTTTATCTCAGCGCCCCCGACGATCCCATCATTCAAGCTTACGGGCGAATCTTTCCCGGCATGTTCAAGCCGATGGAGGCCATGCCCGAGGAGCTCAGGGCGCACGTCCGCTACCCGCAGGACCTGTTCGCGATCCAGGCGCGCATGTACGCGACCTATCACATGCAGGACCCGCAGGTTTTCTATAACAAGGAAGACGTGCTCAGCGTGCCGCACCGAAACCTCGACGGGCGCGAGGTCGAGGTCGAGCCCTACTATACGATCATGCGTCTTCCCGGCGAGACCAAAGAAGAGTTCATTCTGCTTTTGCCGTTCACGCCCAATAAGCGCGACAACATGCGCGCGTGGCTGGCGGCGCGGAGCGATCCGCCGCATTACGGCAAGTTGACCGCGCTCAACTTTCCCAAGGCGAAACTGATTTACGGGCCGAAGCAGATCGACGCGCGGATCGATCAAGACCCGGTGATCTCGCAGCAGTTGAGCCTCTGGAACCAGCGCGGCTCGCAAGTCATTCGCGGCAGCATGTTGGCGATCCCGATCGAGGCGTCGCTTTTGTACGTGCAGCCGCTTTATCTCGCGGCGGAGAAGGGATCGCTGCCGGAGTTAAAGCGCGTGATCGTCGCCTTCGGCAACCAGATAGCGATGGAAGAAACCCTCGAGCAGGCGGTCGAGCGAATTTTCAGCGGCCGAGCGGCCCAGGCAAAGGCCGTGCTGGCGGCGCCGCAGGCCGGCGCCAACGCGAAAGATCTCGCCCGGCAGGCGCTCGACCGTTTCGCCCGCGCCCAAGAGTTTTTGCGCCAGGGGAACTGGGCGGGATTCGGCGACGAGCTCAAACGCGTCGAGGGGCTGCTGAAAGAAATGGAAAAACAAAAATAAGCCGCCGGAGAAACGGATGACGTGCGCCCGAAAAAAAAATTGCCGCGGCGGTTATGCTCTTCTTGCTGGTCATTCCCGGCGCCGGCGCGGCCGAAGAAAGGGAGAAGCTCCGCGTCAGCACTCTTTTCATCGGCTCGTCGCTGCTGCCGATCTGGGTGGCCCAGGAGCGCGGCATGTTCGCCCGGGCCTGAGTGGATGTCGAACTCATCTGGATGCAATCGACGCTCTCGACGACGGCGCTTCTGGCCGGCGATGTCGATGTGATTTTCGGCACGCCGCAAGTCACACTGACCGTTCTTGCGTCGAAAAATCCGCCGCCGATCGTCGCCGTCGGCGCCTGGGGATCGGCCTCAGAGCACTGGCTCGTCGCCAACCCATCGGTCCATTCGGTGAAAGAGATCGCCGGAAAAACGCTCGCGACGAGCCGGCCCAGGGCGGCCGATCACGGTTACGCGATTGCGATTCTCGAACGCTTCGGCGTCGATCCCAAGAGCGTTACGTATCTGGCCACGGGCGGACAGGGCGGGCGCATGGCGGCGGTCGAATCCGGCCGCGTAGCGGGCAGCGTCTTCAACCGCTACGACACGCTGAGGCTCAAGAAAAAAGGTTTCCACGACGTCGCCAAACTGGAAACGCCCGACTATCCCTTTCCGCCGTCGTCGCTGTTCGTGCGCAAGGACGCGCTTCAGACCAAGCGCAGCGCGCTCAAGGCCATGCTCTCCTCTCTGATGGAAGCGACGGAAAAACAGAAGAACGATAAAGACCTCTGTCTCCGGCTCATCCGCAAGCATCTCCGTCTGGACGACGCGGAGGTTATCCAGGCGGCCTATGACGACGGCGCCACGCTTTATCCTTACTTCACCGAGCAGCAGTTCCAGGTGGCGCTCGATCTCATGAGCAAAAGTTTGGAGCAAACCGTCGCGCTGCCTTACCCACAAGTTATCGATCACAGTCTGCTGGACGAGATCGCCCGTTCCGCCGCAACGCGTTAGCGCCGCGGCTCGACCGAAAGTAATTGAACGCATTGACAACGATCGTTTCGCGGGCTAGCTTCACAGTTGTTTTTTGAATTCGTCGTCGCATCGAGGGAGGCCGCGTGAAAAAAAACCGACCGCGCGCATGGATTCTTAACGCCGCCGCGGCGCTGTTGATTCTCGCGCTGCCATTGAACGCGGCTGCCGCCGAAAAAATTCGCGTCGCCACGCTTTACATCGGCTCCAGCATGCTGCCGCTCTGGATGGCCAAAGAAGAGGGCGACTTCGCGCGCCGCGGGCTCGACGTCGAACTCATCTGGCTGCAATCTACGCTCTCGACCTATGCGTTGGTTGCCGGCGAAGTGGACGTCATTTTCGGCACACCGCAAGAGACGCTGCTGGTCATGACCGGCAAGGCGCCGCCCGCGCTCGTCACCATCGGCTCGTGGGAGACCAACTCGAAACATTACCTGGTGGTTTCTCCCGCGATCCAGTCGCCGAAAGACCTCCTCGGCAAGTCCCTCGCCACGAGCCGCCCGAAAGCGGCCGACGAAGGCTACGCGAGAATCATTCTCGAACGGCACGGCGTCGATGCCAAACAGATGACTTTCATCAGCGCCGGCGGACAGCGCGACCGCGCCAGCGCGCTTAAATCCGGCGCGGCGCAGGGCAGCGTCTTCAACACGTACAATTCGCTCGCTTTGGAGGAAGCCGGCTTCAAGCGCCTGGCGATGTTGGAAACGCCGAAATTTCCGTTTCCTCCGGCGACGTTTACGACGCGGAAGGAAATCGCGCTGCAAAAGCGCGAGCCGCTCAAGGCCTTCATGGCCGCCGTCTTCGAGGCGACGCGGCGCCAGAGCCAGGACAAGGAAGCGTCGCTTAAGCTTTTAAGAAAGTACATGAAGATTTCGAATCCCAAAGTGCTCGACGCCGCCTACCAGGACGGCATCATCGTGCAGTATCCTTATATGACGCGGGAGCAGCTCAACTCGTCGCTGGATATTCTGGAGGCGAGCACCGCCACGCGACCGAAGATCACCTTCGAGCAGTTTGTCGATCACAGCCTGTTGCAGGAAGCGAAGCTTCAGCAAGAAAGGCGCTAAGAGGAGGACGGATGATGCAACCTAAAGTCGATCACATCGCGTTCGTAGTGAAAGACCTCGAACGCTCGGTCAAGTTTTATAGCGACGTGTTCGGCGGAGAGGTCGGCCGCTCGCGCGGTTTTAACGACAAGGACAAAAATGCCGGGCGGCCGGTGCACACGCTGGTGAAAGTCGGCGACTACGGCTTCGATCTTTTTCTCCAGGACCCCAAGGACCCGCCGCACCCGCGCGCGCGCTTTCTCCACTTTGCCTTCAACATCCGTCCCGACGAAGTGGACGCCGCGCTGCAAAAACTCGCAAAGCTCAAGATTCCTTACGACGGTCCGAAGGTGCACGGCGGCTCGACCAGCATCTCGATCTACTTCTCCGACCCCGACGGCTACCAGTTGGAGTTCTCGGCCAAGTTTCCCGATGCGGAGAGTCACAAGAAGGCCATGGAGCGTCTCGGCGCCACCTATGGCGGCACGGGGACGAAAACTTACGAATGGAAGGACGCGTAAGCTTTTGCCGCTGGAGCACTCGCCTACCGGATGTCGATATGTACGGCGCCAAGACTCTTGACCACGTCGCTTTCCCAGTCCGTGATCTCGCGCGCTCGGAAAAGTTCTATCAGGAGATCGTCGGCCTTAAATTCATGACGACGCGGAAAAACGCCGACGGCTCGCCGCGCCATACTTACGTTCTTGCCGGAGAAAATATTGTCGGCTTGACGCTGCCCGGCGTCCAAGTGCCGGCGTCGGAGACGGGCGCGCCGCGCTACGCTATAGCTTTAGATTCGGAAGACAGATTTGGCGTGACGGTGAAGCGGATTCAAGAGACCGGCCTTCGCTGCGGCTCCATCGTCGCCCACGGCGGGAATTCTCCCTGGATCAAATCGTTTTGCTTCCTGGACCCGGACGACAACCAGATGGAGTTGTGTCTCCGCCGCGACGAGCTTCGGGGCGAGTGCGTGAGCCACGTTGTTTTCGAAACTAGAGATATCGCCAAGGCAACGCGCTTTTATGCCGAGGCGCTGGGCTTAACGCCCATCGGCGAAGAGCGCGGCGAAAGACTGTTTCGCTTCGAGAACGGGCAGATTCTCGGCGTCAAAGAGGTAGGCGAGTTGTCGGAGCGGACCAAGAAACACGGCCGCGCTTGTCACGTCGCCTTCAACGTGAGCCAGGAAGATTATGACCGCATGCTCGTTGCGATTCCCGAACTGGGCGGGCGTTCGCTTGGCGATCATCGTTTGGAAGACGGCCTCAGGCCGCCGGGCGAGCGCAGCATTTATTTTTTCGACAGCGACAACAACTACCTGCAAATCACGGCGCACGGCGCGGAGAACTGGGATTTGCTCCCCGACGAAGAGAAGTGGAAGAGGATTCAGGAGAACCGCGCCAAGCTCGGCAAGGGAATTTCCAGCTTCGACGCGGGAAAGAAGGCAGCAGGTCGGTGAAAACGCCCATATGCCACAGCCTGCTAATGGCAGGCGTTTAGATGGTTTTGTGCTCGGCCGGGTAATTTAACGCCCGCCAGTGGCGGGCTATGACGTCAACGTACGGGAATAAGTACGCCTCCGCTCGCGGACCTTCGCACGCCTCGCCTCTGGGACGTTTTGACCGGCCTGAGAGCTAAATTTTTTAACGACTGATCACCGCCCGTTAGAACACCACGCACATGGACAAACCGATCATTCCGACTTTTTCCCGCCAGGAGATGAAGCGGCGCTGGAGCGCCGTGCGCGCCGAGATGAAAAAAACGAATCTCGACGCCGTGATAGGCCTGCCGAATCAGGGCCACTGGGATCAGTTCGGTGCCGACACGCGCTATCTTACGCAGATCGGCGGTTTTCAAACGGAAGTGGGCGTGATATTTCCGCTGGAGAGCGAAACGACTGCGGTGGTGCGCGGCGCGAACGAGGTCGAGTGGTGGGGCATGGCACAGGAGTCGGTCAAAGACATTCGTCCGTCGCGCCGCGCCTACGGCGATCCCGTCATCGAGCGCCTCAAAGAAATCCGCGCCGAGCGCGTCGGCGTGATCGGCCTCGCGGGCCTCGTGCGCGCGCCCGAAGGCGTTGTGCCCTGGGGCAGCCTGGAAAAAATCCGCACCGCGCTGCCGCAGGTTCGCTTCGAGAACGCGACCGACCTCATGCAAGAGGCGCGCTCGATAAAAAGCGCCGAAGAGATCGCCTTCATCGAGAAAGCGAGCGCAATCATCGGCAAAGCGCTCGATGCGATGCTGGAACTGACCCGGCCCGGAATTCCGGAAAACTATCTCATCGCCGAAATGCTGCGTGAGATCACACGCCAAGAAGGCGAGCCGATCACCATGCTGCTCTTCGGCGCGGGCGGTCCCGAGGTGCCCTGGGCGCATCGCGTTGTGACGCCGCGGCCGCTCAAGATCGGCGATCTCATCAATACGGAAGTCGAAGCGAAATACGGCGGCTATATCGCGCAGGCGCTGCAGCCGATCTCTTTAGGTCCGTGTCCGGTGGAGATCGGCAAAATGTTCGACGCGACGAAAGTTATTTTCGAGAAGATGCTCAAGCTGCTAAAGCCGGGCGTTGCTTTCGGCGAGGTCGTCGCGTTCTATCAGGACGAGGTCGCCGCCGCCGGCTATGAGCCGGGCGAGGCTTTGATGCACGGCCGGGGACTCGGCGAGGACGCGCCGATGCTGTGGGGCGGCGTGAGAGATTTTCCCGAGGCGAAAGATAAGCTCAAAGAAGGCCACGTCTTCATTCTCAAGCCGGCGGCGAGAAGAGGCGCGATGCGCGATTCGATTCGCGCCGGCGACACGGTCGCGATCGAGCGAGGCGGCGCGCGCCGCCTTGGACGACGGGAACTAAAATTTCTTAGCATAGAGTCGAAGTGAGCGGCCGTTGATATGATTCGAGTGGAAAATCTGAGAAAAGCTTTCAAGACTCAAGAAGGCGGCGTCGATGCGCTCGACGGCATCAGCCTCGAGGTCAGGCCGGGAAGTTTTTTCACTCTGCTGGGTCCGTCGGGCTGCGGCAAGACGACGACGCTGCGCAGCGTCGCCGGCCTTGAGCGTCCCGACGAGGGCGAGATCACCATCGGCGAGCGGAAAGTCTTCTCGTCGCGCGAGGGGATTTTTATTCCCGGCAACAAGCGCGACGTCGGCATGGTGTTTCAATCTTACGCGATCTGGCCGCACATGACGGTATTTAAAAACGTCGCCTATCCGCTGAAAGCGAAATACCGGCCGCGCGCTGAAATTCAAACGAAGGTCGACAAGGCGCTTAAACTCGTCGGTCTCGAAAAGCTCGGAGACCGTCTCGCGCCGCGGCTTTCCGGCGGCCAGCAGCAGCGAGTGGCGCTCGCCCGCGCGTTAGTCTCGGAGCCGAACGTTCTGCTGCTCGACGAGCCGCTCAGCAACCTCGATGCCAAGCTCAGAAATCAAATGCGCTGGGAATTAAAAGAACTGCAACGCCGCCTGGGAACGACGACGCTTTACGTCACGCATGATCAGATCGAGGCGCTGGCCATTTCCGACGAGATCGCGCTGATGAACCGCGGCCGCATCGTGCAGCTCGGCACGCCGCGCGAAATCTACGCCAGCCCGGCGAACGAGTTTGCCGCCGATTTTATCGGCGCGGCCAACCTCATCCACGGGCGGCTCGTCGGCACGACGGACGCGGAAGGCCGGACGCGCGTCGAGACGCCGGTCGGAACGCTGGTGGCGACGCAAAAGTGGCAAGGGAGTCAAAACGAAAAAGACGTGCTGATCGCGTTTCGTCCGGAGCAGGTGGCGATATTCAGTCGCGGCCAGCCGGCGGCAACGGAGAATGTTCTGAGGGGCGAGTTACAGGGTTTCACTTATCTCGGCGAGTCCACCGAGCTGCACGTCGTCGTCGGCGAGCAGATGATTCAGGCCAAAGGCGAGCCGAACATGGCGCTCCAGCGCGGCGCGGAGCTTTACCTGCACATTCCGATCGAAGATTGTCTGGTCATCCGCACCGGCGAAGTGTAACCAGGCCGTTGAAAAAGGCCATCTCGGCGGTGCGCTTCGCCCCGCCCCGCCTCGCTCGACGTACTGAAGAAAGTACGCCTGCGCTCGTCGGTTCTCGCGCGCCTTGTAGCTGGACCTTTTTGACCGGCCTGAAAAGCGCTTCTTCTACAAAAATTAACCGAACATTTCTCTTCGTTGTGTAAAAAGGCGCCCGGTAGTGTAAAATAGCGGAACCATGAGCGCGGTTTACCTCGCCGGCGTCGGCATGACCAAGTTCGGCAAGAGCTCGCAGACTCTAGTCGAGCTATTTTGCGCGGCTGCCACGGCCGCGCTGTCGGCGTCGGCGGTCGATGAAATCGACGCGCTCTATCTCGGCGCGATGAATCCGGAAGAATTCACCGGCGAGAGTAACATTGCCGCGCAGGTCGTGGAAGCGCTCGGCATATCGGGCGTGCCCGCGCTGCGGGTCGAGACCGCTTCGTCCGCCGGCGCTGCGGCGATCCACGCCGCCTGCCACGGCGTCGCGTCGGGTTATTACCGCAGCGTGCTCGTCGTCGGCGGCGAGAAGATGACCCATCTCAGCACCAGCGCAGCGACGCGAATCTTGGCCGAGGTGATCGAGCAGCAGGAGCGGCGCTGCGGCGCGACCATGCCGGCGCTGGCGGCGATGATCACCGAGCGCTACCGCCAGCGCTACCGCATGTCACGCGCCGAGCTCGAGCGCGTCCTTTGCCTGGTCGCGATGAAGAATCACGCGAACGGCGCGGGCAATCCTTACGCGCAGTTTCAGAAGCCGATCACCAAAGAAATCTATTTGGCGAGCAAGCTTGTCTCGACGCCGCTGAGACTCTACGATTGCTCGCCGATGACCGACGGCGCGGCCGCGGTGATCGTGACCTCGGAGAAAACCGACGTGATGGTTTCCGGCATCGGGCAGGGAACCGGCCCCGCGGGGTTGAGAGAACGAAAATCTTTCACCTCCTTCAAGGCCACGCGCATCGCGGCCGAGCGCGCCTATCGCATGGCCGGAATCGCGCCCAAAGAAATCGACTTCGCCGAAGTGCACGACGCGTTTACGCCGTTCGAGATCATCAGCACCGAGGATCTGGGATTTTTCCCCGCCGGCAAGGGCTGGCAGGCGCTGGAGGACGGCAAGACCGCGATCGATGGGGAATTGCCGATCAATCCGTCGGGCGGACTCAAAGCGCGCGGCCATCCGGTCGGCGGCAGCGGCGTGGCGCAGGTGGTCGAAGTGACGCGAAGGTTAAGAGGGCAGGCCGGCGCGAAGTTTAATCACGAGCCCAGGCGCGCGTTGGCGCAGAGCACCGGCGGCCTCGGCGCCAATAATCTCGTCACGATCGTCGAGCGCACGAACGGAACAAAAATCCAAAATTCCTGGTCGCCGCCGCCGGTTCACGCCAAACCGCTGCGGAAAAAAACCGCGCCCGACGCCGCCGGCGAAGAAGGCTCGATCGAGACCTTCACGATTCTCTACACGACTCCCGACGGTTTTCTTCCGCCGCTCGCCCTGGCGCTCGTCCGCAGCCGCGCCGGACAGCTCGTCATGGCGCAGGGCGAGGACGTCCATCATCTCAAGATCGGCCGCGAGGTTTATCTGCGCGAGCTCGACGGCGGCTACGTTTTTACAGTGAAGAGCCAACTCAAAAAGGTCAGCGAGGCTCTTAAGCAGCTCGTGCGCGGCCTGCCTTCGCTGCAGGCGAAAAAGCCGCGCCGCGCGAAGGAGGAGACGCGGTGATCGGTCGAGGCGAAGAACGCGCCGAGAAGCGCTTCCGCTCGCTCCGCCGGCTCATCGCCGAAGAGCTGAAGCGGGCGATTTTATCTTCCAAGCTTGCGCCCGGCGAGCGTCTCTCCGAGGAAAAGCTGATGTCGTCGCTGAGCGTCGGCCGGGTGCCGCTGCGCGCGGCGCTGAGGCGCCTAGAGGCCGAAGGCTACGTGACTTTCCTTCCGAACGATCAGGTCGCGGTGAGCAAGCCGACGCACGAAGAAATTCGGGATTACTATTCGATTGCGAGCGTCCTGGAAGGTCTGGCGGCAAAGCTCGCGGTGGAGCGGGCGCGCCCGGAAGAAATCGTCCGGCTGCGCGAACTGCATCAGCTTTTGAAACAAGCCTACCGGACGAAGGACACGGAGCGTTACTTCGAGGCGAACAGCCGCTTTCACAATTTTATCGCCGAACTGGCGGGCAACGAGCGACTCTACCGCTTGATCGATCAAATGCGCCAGGAGATGCGGCGCACTCGAATCCTCGCGCTCCACCTGCCGCAGAGGCTCGACTACTCGATGCGCGAGCACGACCAGATCATGGACGCGTTTTTGAAAAAAAATTCCGAGCTGGCGGAAGCGACGGTGATCCGGCACTTGCAGCATCACATGGCGGCGCTGGAAAAAGTGCTCGAAGCTTCGGCCGGCTCGCTGTCGTGATGAGGATCGCAACATGACCGATCTGCTCGAAGTCCGCGGCCTCAAGACCTATCTCGACACGGCGCAGGGCGTGGTCAAAGCCGTGGACGGCGTTTCGTTCGATATCAAAGAAGGCGAGACGGTGGCGCTCGTCGGCGAGAGCGGCTGCGGCAAGACGATGACCGCGCTTTCGATCATGCGGCTGATACCGCGGCCGCAGGCGTCGATCGCCGACGGCGAGATCCGCTTTCAAGGCAGAGACCTGCTCAAGCTCGACGACGAAGAGATGCGGCGCGTCCGCGGCGCGGAGATCTCCATGATCTTCCAGGAGCCGATGACTTCGCTCAATCCGGTGCTCACAATCGAGCGGCAAATCACCGAGACGCTGGAGGCGCATGCTTCCATCTCCCGAGACGACGCAAGAGCGCGCGCAATCGAGCTGCTGCGTCTCGTCGGGATTCCCGATCCGGCGCGGCGCCTGGGGGAATATCCGCACCAGTTCAGCGGCGGCATGCGCCAGCGCGTGATGATCGCGATCGCGCTCAGTTGCCGGCCCAAGCTCATTCTCGCCGACGAGCCGACGACGGCGCTCGACGTGACGATTCAGGCGCAGCTTCTAGAATTAATGCGCGGGCTCAGCCGCCAATTCGGCGTCGCGCTCGTCATCATCACGCACAATCTCGGCGTCGTGGCGCGCTACGCCGACCGCGTGAACGTGATGTACGCGGGAAAAATCATCGAGAGCGGCGGCGCGGCGGAAATTTACCGCGACCCGCGCCATCCCTACACCATCGGCCTGCTCCACTCGGTGCCGCGGCTCGACCAGCCGCGCAAAGCCAAGCTCGATCCCATCGAAGGCCAGCCGCCGGATATGTGGGACCTGCCGCCGGGGTGCAGCTTCGCGCCGCGTTGTCAGTTTCGCTTGGAGAAATGCGCACGTGAAGTACCGCCGTTGCGGCAAATTCAGGACGGACATAACGCGGCGTGCTGGGTGGCGGAAAAGCTGAGCGCCGGAGCTTCGAGTTTGTAGTTCCAGTCATGGCTGATCTCAATTCTCGAAACCCGAACCTCGAAACGCAAAACTCGCTTGTCGAGGTGCACGGTCTCAAGAAATATTTTCCGATCACCGCCGGTACGATCGCCCAGCGCGTGGTCGGCTGGGTCAAGGCGGTGGACGACGTGAGTTTTTCGATCCGGCGCGGCGAGACTCTGGGTCTCGTCGGCGAGTCCGGCTGCGGCAAGACGACGACCGGGCGCTGCGTGCTGCAACTCGACCGGCCGACCGAGGGCAGCGTGCTTTTCGAAGGGCAGGATCTCGCGCGCATGAGCGACGACGAGCTGCGCCCGCTGCGCCGGCGGATGCAGATCGTCTTTCAAGACCCTTATAGCTCGCTCAACCCGCGTATGACCATCGGCCAGATCGTTGCCGAGCCGATCCGCGTGCACGGCCTCGCGCAAAACGGCGCGAAATGCGCCGACCGCGTCGCCGAGCTGCTGAGCGTCGTCGGGCTGAATCCGATTATGGCGCGGCGCTATCCGCATCAGCTCTCCGGCGGCCAGCGGCAGCGCGTCGGCGTCGCGCGCGCGCTCGCGCTCGAGCCCAAGTTCATCGTCTGCGACGAGCCGGTCTCGGCGCTCGACGTTTCGATTCAGGCGCAGATCATCAATTTACTGGAAGACTTGCAGGAGAAGTTCGACCTTACGTATCTCTTCATCGCCCACGATCTATCCGTCGTGCGCCACATCAGCGATCGCATCGCGGTCATGTATCTCGGAAAAATCGTCGAGATCGCCGACCGCCGGGAGCTGTACGAAAATCCGCTGCATCCATATACCCAAGCGCTTTTGTCGGCGGTGCCGGTCCCGGACCCAGTCGTCGAAGCGACGCGCGAGCGGATCGTTCTCGGCGGCGAAGTGCCGAGCCCGGCCAATCCGCCTCCGGGCTGCGTCTTTCACCCGCGCTGTCCGATTGTCGTCGACGAATGTCAGGAGGCCGTGCCCGAGCTGAGAGAGGTGAGAACCGATCACTGGGTGGCGTGTATCCGCGCCTAAGGCAAAAGGTCGCTCGACGTCGCAACCATCTTAATTTTCGGATTGGATCCGGCAATGGTTTCCTCGTCGACCCCGTTCATAGAGGCTCCTCCGAGCATCGGGATTTTTCCCAGCTTGAGTTGACCGAAGACGCTGCGAAGCACGCCTTCGCCCGGCTCTGCCGCAATGCCGGTGTCTTTGTCGATCTTCAGCTCTTCGACGGCAAGGCCGATCTTGCCGCCCAGGCCGACCAGGACTTCTCCTCGCGTCACGTATCCTGCGCCGACGCCTTCCAGAGCATAAAGATTCTTAACCGGTTCCGCCTCCGGCGCTTGGCATGTATCGGGATCGAGATCGGGAGCTGGATCAGGATCGTCCTCGGTATCATCGAGGCAGCGGACATAGGGCGACAACTGAAAGAACTCGACAACCTTTCGGCCGTTCTTCAGAACTTCCGCGGTCCACGAAGTCGGTCCGTCCAATGCGGGCACGACGGTTATTGTGACCGGGTTACCTTTGATCTGCATAGAGCCGTTATTGCCTGTTGCCTTGATCGACATCGAAGTGGTTTTCTTGGTTACTTTGATCGTTCCGGAAAACGACATGTCGATCGGCGCGGCCTCCGTTCCGCCGCTGAAAAAACCGGCCACGCGATCCGAGCCGTCCGCGACCCATGCCCCTTCGATAAAAGTGAATCCGAACTTGACGACTGGAGGCAGGTTCGCCGGCTTTATGTTCGGCGTGGGTGTGATGATGAAGTACCCCACTAAAGTGCCATCGCCAACGAAAGTTATGTATCCCAATCCGGTCGTGGTGGCACTGATGCTTACACCCCACGTGTCGATAACGGGGTGGGGTTGAGCTCGGACTTCGGCTGCAAACGCCCACAGCGCTAAAACCACGATCCATGCGCCTGGAATCCCGTTCCTTGTTTTTGCTTTCATTCCGCAGTTGCCTCGGGCCGGAGCCCTCCTGCTATGTTATACGCAATTCATATGCCGGGAGTGGATGCGTCTTGGCAAAGGAAATTGCTACTTTCTTCGCGTAAGGCGGCAATTTTTTCCCAAGTGATTATGGCCCGATTGTCACAGGGCGATCAACGGGCGAGGAAATGGTTTTCGAGACGGCTGGCGTGTCTTCAACCCGCGCCGGGCTGCGTCTTTCACTCGCGCTGTCCGATCGCGATTGACGATTGTCGCGGCACTGTGCCGGAATTGAGGGAGATCAGGCCGGACTATTGGGCGGCGTGCCTCAGTGGCTAAGGTAGAGAGAAGGCGCTCATCTTAACGTTGTTATGGTCGTCATCGGAGCCGATCATCGAGGAGGTTTGGGTCCCGTTGAGTTTGCCCGTGACACTGCGAACGATGCCTTTATCCGCCGGAATGTCGGTGGTTTTGTCGATCAAATGTTCCGTGAGCACAAGGCCGATGCGGCCGCCGGCGCCTACCAGAACATAGCCCTGGGTCAAGTAGCCAGGGCCGCTGCCGTATAATTCATATATATTGGTCGATGTAAATCGCAGGCCCACGCAAGCAGCCGCTATGACAGGCGGTGGGTCGTCGGGGCAAATGTAGGATGTCAGGTCAAACAATTCGACAAACTTTGTGGTGTCCTTCAAGACCTGAGCGGTCCACGATGTTCCATCCAGAGCCTGTCCATCATCGCCCGCCGGGACGCCCGTCATTTTCCAGATGCCGTCGTTGCCTTTGGCCTTCAAACTCATCGAGGACGATAATCCGATCTTTGCCTTTCCAGTGAACGACATGTCAAAAGGCGCGGCTGTGGTCCCGCCGCTGAAAAAGCCGAGGATGGCACGCCCTGTGGGGTCGGGGCTCCATCCTCCAGCGATACCTGTCCCGCCGCTTGTCACGGTGGCGGGAAGAGCTTTAGGGTTTAAATTCCGCGTCGGTCTGACGATCAGATATCCCCCCAGAGAGCCGTCGGAGAGGAACGCGACGCGTGCCAATCCCGTCACCGTGCCGCTGATGCTTATATCCCACTCGCCCACGTCGTCCGGGCCTAGCGCGCGTGCGGTGCTTCCAAACCAACAAAAAGTGAGGAAGAACATCCAGGCGCTTAAGATCCAGATATTCAGTTTTCTCGCCATCTCGCCTCCTTAAGTTAACTGTGTCAACCAGGATATTCAGGGTTCGTAAAAGCAATTCGTGTGCCGCCCAAGAAGCTTTTGCCGCTGGACGAACGCGAAAGTTCTCCTTTCCATTGGGCGGCAATTTTTTCCGAAATTCCCTAATGGGACGGCAGACTTTACTCCTTGTCTGCGGCGCAATCATCTCTTGACTTTCTAAAGCCAGATGGACTAGGTATCGGCAACGATGCTATGCGTCCGCCTATCCGGACGCGTGTCGTCGCGACTCGTCTTAGAAATGGAGGAGGCACCCATGAGAGCAAGTGAGAGGCCCATAAGCCGCGTAGGCGTTATCATCGGCGCAATTTTTTCGCTGACGCTTTTGTTTTTCTCGCCGGCACACTCGGCGCAGCCGGAAAAGCCGCGCGCCGGAGGCGAATTGGTTTTCGCCGTCGGCGGCACGCCTCCTTCGTTCGACGGCCACCGGGAGACGACGTTCGCGATGCTCCATCCGCTCGCGCCGCACTACAGCACGCTGCTGCGCTTCGACCCGCAGGCGTATCCAAAAATTATCGGCGACGTGGCGGAAGACAAGTGGACGATCTCTCGAGACGGCCTCACGTACACTTTTAAAATCCGCAAAGGCATCAAGTTCCACGACGGCACCGATCTCACGTCGAGAGACGTAAAGGCGACCTACGACAAAATCATCTTCCCGCCTGAAGGCGTGGCCAGCGCGCGCCAGGCCTCTTACTCGGTCGTTAAAAGAATCGAGGCGCCGGACCCCAGCACGGTCGTCTTTGAATTGAAGCAGTTGTCGGCGTCGTTTATCGCCAACCTGGCTTCGCCGTGGAATTTCATTTACAGCGCGGACAAGCTCAAACAGGACCCGCGCTGGTACGAGAAAAACGTCATGGGCTCGGGGCCGTTTGTTTTTGCCGAGCACGTGCCCGGCTCCCACTGGATAGGAAAAAAGAATCCGAATTACTACATTAAGGACCGGCCTTATCTCGACGGCTTCAAAGCGATCTTCATTCGCGACACGGCGCCGCGCGTGGCCGCGGTTCGCAGCGGCCAGGCGCTGATCGAATTCCGGGGCTTCAATCCGGCGGCGCTGGAGGACATTCAAAAAAGCGTGGGTAAAGACGTCGTCGTGCAGGAAAGCCCCTGGATTTGCAATTTGACCGTTACGATCAACACCGAGAAAAAGTTTTTCAGCGACGCGCGCGTGCGCAGGGCGTTGAGTCTCGCTATCGATCGCTGGGGCGCGTCCAAGGCGCTCGCGAAAATTTCCCTGATGAAGTATGTCGGCGGAGTTTTCCGTCCGGGCTCGCAGTTCGCGACGCCGGAGGCGGAGCTCACGAAGCTGGCCGGATTCGGGAAAAATATCGACGCATCGCGCAAGGAAGCTCGCCGCCTGCTGAAGGAAGCCGGCGTGCCCGACGGATTTTCCTTTACGCTCAAAAACCGGAACGTCAAGGAACCTTACGAGGTCACCGGGGTCTACACCATCGACCAATGGCGCCAGATTGGTCTCAACGTCAATCACGTCATGCAGGAAGAGGGACCCTACTTCAACGACTTGCGCCAGGGGAACTACGACGCCGCGATCGACTTCGCGTGCGATTTCATGGATGAGCCGGATCTGCAACTGCAAAAGTTTCTGAGCGCGAAGAAGAGCTCCCTCAACTACGCCCGCTACAACGACGATACGCTGGACGAGCTGTACGATCGCCAGAGCCGTATGACGGAACGCGCGGATCGGCTGAAGCTCCTGAGACAATTCGAGAAGAGGGTGCTGGACGAGCAGGCGTACCAGTTCCACATACTCTGGTGGCAGCGGATCGTGCCGCATTGGTCCAAAGTCCAGGGCTGGAAGATCACGCCAAGCCATTACGTCAACCAGGATTTGAGGGACGTTTCCCTCAAGCTATATTAATCAAGGCAAAAAACACCGCTTCCCGTTTTCTACTTTTGCCTTGTGCCTTCGAATGCGCCGCTACATTCTCAACCGGCTGCTTTTGATGATCCCGACGCTGCTCGGGGTCGCAGCGCTGGTTTTTTTACTCTTGCGAGTGTTGCCCGGCGATATCGTCGAGCTGAAGTACGCGGGGAGCGGCACGTTCGCGCCCAGGCAGGCGATCGAGCGGGAGAAAGCTCAGCTCGGCCTCGACAAACCTCTTTGGCGGCAGTTTACAAGCTGGATGTGGGGCATCGTCCGCTTCGATTTCGGCGACTCGATGTGGACGGGGCGGCCGATCACGCGCGAGATCGCGATCCGTCTCGAACTCAGCCTCGAGCTTGCGCTGATGGCGACGTTCGTCGCGGTTCTCATCTCGATCCCGCTCGGCACGCTCGCCGCGCTCAAGCAAGACACCTGGGTCGATTACTTCGTCAGAATCTTCTCGATCGCCGGCCTCTCGATCCCGTCCTTCTGGCTCGGCATTCTCATCATCCTCGTCTTCATCATTTTCTTCCGGTGGCTTCCGCCTTTGACCTTCACCTCATTTTGGGTCGATCCGAAGGCGAATTTGGCGCAGCTCATCTGGCCCGCTCTGGCGGTCGGCTACCGTTATTCCGCCGTGGCGACGCGCATGACGCGCTCTGCGGTGCTTGAAGTTCTGCGCGAGGATTACATTCGCACGGCGCGGGCGAAGGGACTGTGGGAAAAAGTCGTGCTGACGCGCCATGCGCTCAAGAACGCGCTCTTGCCGGTGATCACGGTGCTCGGGCTGGAGTTTGCGTTTCTCGTCGGCGGGCTGGTCGTGACCGAGCAGGTGTTCAATCTGAACGGCATCGGCAAGCTCTTTGTCGAAGCGATCAGCCAGCGCGACTACACGATGGTGCAGAGTCTCGTGCTTTTGACTTCGTTTGTGTTTATCTTCGTCAACTTCATCGTCGATCTGGTCAACGCGTGGCTCGATCCGCGCATCCGCTATCAATAACAGCGCCTATGGCAGGAGAAACGGCCGTCGCAATAGATTCGCTTTCCGAAAATTCGGCGCTGCGCCGTTGGACAGGCGTTGCCTTGCGCTTTGCGCGCCGCCGTCCGCTGGGCGCCGCGGGCGCGGCGATCATCGTCGTCATGCTGATGGCGGCCGCGCTCGCGGATCTCATTTCCCCGTACGATCCGTTGACGACCGACTACGCGGGGATGCTGCAGGCGCCGAGCGCGGCGCATTGGTTCGGCACCGACTCGTACGGCCGGGACGTGCTGTCGCGCGTCATCTACGGCTCGCGCACCGCGCTTCTGGTCGGTTTTTGCGCTTCATTCTTCGGCGCGACGTTGGGTGCGATCATCGGCGTCGCCAGCGCCTACTTCGGCCGCAAGACCGATCTCATCGTGCAACGCTTCATGGATCTATTGCTCTCGTTCCCGCTGATCGTGCTCGCGCTCGTCGTCGTCGCGGTGCTCGGGACCGGCGTTGTCAACGTCATCCTGGCGATCATGGTGCCGATGATTCCGCGCTCGGCGCTCGTCGCGCGCAGCAGCGCGCTCTCGCTTCGTCAGACCCCGTTTATAGACGCGGCGCGCGCGCTGGGATTCGGCCACAGCCGGATTATCTTCCGCCACATGCTGCCGAACATCATGGCGCCATATCTCATCATGCTGACCGCGTTTCTCGGCCAGGCGATTTTACTCGAGGCTTCGCTCTCTTTCCTCGGTCTCGGCGTGGCCGAGCCTGTCCCCGCCTGGGGCCTGATGCTCTCCGGCGCCGCGGTCGAATTTGCCGAGCGCGCGCCGTGGATGGGGATTTTCCCCGGCATCGCCATCAGCCTCTCCGTCTTCGCCTTCAATCTTTTCGGCGACTCGCTGCGCGACGCGCTCGATCCGAAGCTGCGGGTCTCCTAAATCTTTAGTGCTCTTAAGAGCGGCAATCATGCCTATGAATCTCTTTTCCGTCCTCGAAGCGGCGGCGAAAAAGTGGCCCGACGAGATCGCGCTGGTCCACGACGAGCGCAGCCTGTCGTATCTCGATCTGCATTCCGCCGCTGAGTCCCTGGCGCAGCGTATGCATTCGACGGGCATACGCGCCGGCGGTAAAGTCGGCCTCATGTGCCCGAGCGGGCTGGAATGCGTCGTCGCTTTTTTCGCGCTGTTGCGCTCAGGCGCCGTCGTCATACCTGTCGCGCCGGCCATGAAGGCTGCCGAGGTTGCCAATCTGGCGCACGAGATGGCGCTGGACGCTTTTTGTTACACCGCCCCGTCCCAGTCGGTTATCCCGGAAAGCCGCAGCCGTGGTTGGGTTGCCGCGCCGATCTCTGCCGGTCGAGTTCCCTTGCGTATCCAACTCACCGCCGAGCGTGCGACTCCGGAAAGCGAGCGCGAGAAGCTGCGTAAGATCGGCGCTGCGGTCGCCAGCTTTACTTCCGGCACGACGGCGACGGCCAAGGGGGTGATCTTTTCTCACGCTTCTCTCCTTCAGCGCGCCGAGACGTTCAACCGCACTTTTTCGCTCGGCAGAGGCGACAGCATTCTCTGGCTCGTATCGACGCAAAGTTTACTCACTGTCGTCTGTGCGGCTTCACTGCAACCGATAAAGCTTGTTTTGGCCGACGCCATGAACGTGGGGAATATCCCCCGGTTGGTGCGCCAGCAGTGCGTCGGGCGCATCCACGCCACGCCGCTGTTTTATCGATTGATAGCCAACGAGCCGGATATCGCGGCCGAAGATCTTCTCGGGGTCGAATGGTTTTTCTCGACTGGCATCGCGTTGCCGAAGGCCACGTCCGAGGTCTTTCACGCCAGGTTCGGGCGCGAGATCCTCCAGGCTTTCGGTCTCGCCGAGACCAGCACCGCGCTGGTCAACTTCAATGAAGACGCGGGCAAGCGGGGCTCGATCGGGACGCCCGGGCCGGATTTTAGGGTCAGGCTCGACGCGCGGGATACCGGCGATGATTCGCTCGGCGAGTTGCTGATTCGCGGCAGCGGCCTCTTCGACGCCTATTACCGGCCATGGCGGCCTCGCGACGAAGTCCTGGAGGATGGATGGTTTCGAACCGGCGACATCGCCCGGCGCGACCACGAGGGATACTACTGGATCGTCGGTCGCGCAAAGGAAGTGATAAATGTCGGCGGGGTGAAAGTATTTCCCCGTGAGGTGGAGGAAATGCTTTTGTTGCATCCGGCGGTCGACGAAGCGATGGTATTCGGTGCTCCAGAACCACGCCTTGGGGAGGCTCCGCGCGCCAAGGTCAAGTTAGTGCGCGGAGCCCTATGCGGGGAGAAAGAGCTGTTGCAATACGTAAATCAGAGACTGTCGGTATTCAAGGCATTGCGTGGTGTGGAGTTTGTAGACGAGATCCCAAAAACGGTCACCGGAAAGCCAAGACGTCAACCTCGAACGGATTAAAAAAGGACCTCGATCATCGGTCTCTCAGCTTCGCCTTCAATCTTTTCGGCGACTCTTTGCGCGACGCCCTCGATCCGAAACTGCGGGTATCTTGAATACGGGGAGAGTTCCTCAGGTGGCAAGGTGCAGTCGGCAGTTGACAGATGCTTGCTGATTCCCAGCCTGTGCCCTCCTTGGAGAGTTGGTTTCATCCATTGATAGGCAGCGTGAAAAAGAACGTAGTTCCCTTGCCTTCCTCGCTCTCGGCCCAAATCTTTCCGCCGTGGGACTCGACGATCATCTTGCAGATGACCAACCCCAAGCCGGTGCCTTTGTGCTTGGAAGCCTTGCCGCTTTGCGTTTGGCGGTACTTCTCAAACAAATGACCTATCTCATGCGCGGGAATGCCCACGCCACTGTCCTTGACCCAGACCTTGATCTCGCCCCCGCCGCTTGGCGCCGCGCCGATCTCGATCGCGCCGCCCGCGCCGGTAAACTTGATGGCGTTGCTGAGGAGATTGGCGAATATTTGCCCCAGGCGTCCGGGATCGGCCTGAATGCGAGGAAAGGGCGGGTCGATGCGGCCGGCGAAAGCAGTCTGCTTTTCGCGCGCCAACGGGCCATAGTCGTCGATCGCCGCTTGAATCAGCGCCGCGAGATCGACTTGCTCCTTGACGATTTCCAGGCGTCCGGCCTCGATCTTCGACAGGTCGAGGAAGTCGTTGACGAGAGCGAGCAAGTTACGGCTGTTCGCGCCGATTTTTTCCAGCCAATGCTTCTGGTCGGGGTTGACCGACCCGACCAGGCCGTCTTCGACGATGGCGGCGCCCGACATGATCGCGGTCAGCGGCGCCCTCAGATCGTGGACGATCATGGCGGTGAAATCCGCCTTTAATTTTTCCAGTGCCTCGGCCTGAAAGTTCGCCAGCAGAATCGGCTCTAATTCACGCGCCGCGATTCTCAGCGTCTGGCCGGTTTCCTCGGTGTAAAAACTGCGGTTCGCGGTGAACACCGCGATTCCGCCTTCTTCCACGGCGTCGGAAAAGCGCGCCGAAAGTATGGCGAGAGCATTCTTTCCTGCCGGCTCTTCCTGCGACAGCAGCTCAGGATTGAGCAAATTGACCTGCGCCGGCTCGTCACGCCGTAAAAGGCCTTCCTCCGTCGCGCTCCGCTTGGCCGCGTCCAACGTCGCCGCCGCCGTCCACCCGGCCAAATGAATGAATACGAGCGGACCGCTCGGCGCGCGGAGACACACGAAGCATATCTGATAGTCGATCAGCGAGTGAAAGAATTCGAAGAAGCGATGGAGCACGCGAAGGAGACCGCCGCCGGCGCGCCCGGTTTCGCGAATGCGATTGCTGATCGTGGCCTCGAAGAGCAGCCGATCGAGCAGATCGGTCAAGCGGGCGTGCGCGGTCTGCCGGGCGGCCGGGATGGCGCCCTTGGAAACACGCTCGGCGGACGAGACGCGTTTTTTTTCCGCCAGCAGGCGGGCGATTTCTTTTTCGAGCGGCGCCGTATCGGCGCCTTTGAGAACGTAGCTGTCGGCGCCGGCCTCTTTGCCCCAGAAGCGGTGCTCCTGATGATCCAGCGTCGTCATCAAGATGATCGGCAAATCTTCTGTCGCCGGATCGTTTTTGAGCAGCCGGCAGACTTGATAGCCGGTCAGCTCCGGCATGACGATATCCGAGACCAAAAGATCGGGACTCTCGCTCTGAACCAGATGAAGCGCCTCCAGGCCGTTGCCGCCCTGCGCGACCTGATAGCCTCGCCGTTCGAGCGCGAGGGCGATCGTGCTGCGTTGCGTGCGGCTGTCATCAACGACCACGATCTTTGCGGCCACGGCGTTTATCCGTCCTTTCTCGACGCGGTCGCGTCGGCGATCTCGCCGGCGATTTTTTCCAGCGGGCAGACGATCTCTGCGCCGCCGGCGGCGATCGCCTCGCGCGGCATGCCGAAAACGAGCGACGTGGCCTCGTCCTGGACGATGGTGCGGCCGCCCGCGTCGCGGATTTGTTTTAGTCCCGCGGCGCCGTCGCGGCCCATGCCCGTGAGCAAAACGCCGAGCACATTCGCGCCGCAAACGCGCGCCGCCGACGCCATCAACCGATCGACGGACGGCCGGTGGCCCCGAAGCGGCGCATCCGGCGTAAGCGCGAACTTTTTTTTCGCGCCGATCTCTAGATGATAATGATCCGGCGCGAGATAAATTTCGCCGCCGACGAGCGGCGCGCCGTCGGTGGCAAGCTTGACCGGCAGGGCGGATTGCCGCGCGAGCCATTGTCTTAAGCCCGCGATGAAGCCGGGGGCGATGTGCTGCACGATCGCGATCGGAACCGGGAGCCGGCGCGGCAGTTCTTTGAGAATCATCGCCAGGGCCGGCGGACCGCCGGTCGATGCGCCGATGACGACGACGGCCGGCTTGAGCGGTCGCCGCCGTTCCACTTTGGGCTTTACGCCGGCGGCGACGGTTTTGCCGAAGAGCCGCATCGGCCGGATACGGGCGACCGTTTTGACGCGGAAGGTCAGCTCCGCGCCGATCTCAGAAAATCCTCCCGGACCGCCGCCGCTCGGCTTGCCCATGATATCGATCGCGCCGCAGCGCAGCGCCTCGAACGCCACCTCCGAGTCGCGGCTTTCAATCAACTGGCTGACCACGAGAATAGGCACCGGCCGCGTCGAGGCGATGATCTTGATCGCGTCGAGGCCGCCCATGAGCGGCATATTCAAATCCATTGTCATGACGTCCGGGTTCAGAGCATTTCTGAGCGCGATCGCCTCGTGGCCGGTCTTGGCCCAGCCGACGACTTCGATCTCGGAGTCGCGCCCGAGCAGGTCGCGCATCATGGCGGCGATGGACGGCGAATCTTCGACGATGAGAACTTTAATCATATCGTTGCTGGTGCCCGTTGTTTGTGCCGGCTACTCGTCAAAATAGATTTCCATTACGAGCATGATCGCGAATCACGAGCCCGAATCTACACAAACCGCCGGATGATCTCCAAGAAATGTCGCTGATCGAAGACGGCCTTAGTCAAATAGGCGTCGGCGCCGGCCTCGATGCCGCGCCGCTTATCCGCATCGGTCTGCAGCGCCGTCACCAAAATGACCGGGACTTCTTTCCAGCGCGCGTCTTTTTTAATTTTTTCGGTGAGCGCAAAGCCGTCGAGGCGCGGCATTTGCACGTCGCTCACGACGATATCGAAGCTCTTCTCGTGCAGCTTGATGAGCGCGTCCTCGCCGTCCACGGCGGTGGTGACGTCGAAGCCGGCGGCTTCGAGAATATTTTTTTCCAGCGTCCGGGTCGTGAGCGTGTCTTCGACGACCAAAACGCGCTTTTTCGCCGCCGTCGGACGCGCCGCGGCCGGAAGCGCCGGCACAGAGGGCGCGGTCTTTACCTGATGGGCGACCGAGCGCAGGAGATCGTTGGGATTGAGGATCAGCGCGATCTCGCCCTTGCCGAGAATGGTGCCGCCGGAGAGCTGGGGGAGTTGACCGAAAAATTTACCCAGCGCCTTAACGACGATTTCTTCTTCGCCGAGCAGCGCTTCGACCCCGAACGCGATCCGGCCTCGCGGATTGCTGAGCAAGAGCGACGGGATGGCGCCGTTTTTATTTTCGCTCCGCGGCGCGCCGAGCACGTCTGCGAGCCACGCGAAGGCGATCGGCGCCCCGTCGATGACGACGGTTGCTTTGCCTTCGACCGAGGCGATCTCATCCGGCGCGAGCAGAAGCGTTTTTTCGAGCGCGTCGGTGGGCAGGCAGAAGATGTCGCCGCCGCTGCGGAAGAGCAGCGCGTGCGTGGTGCTGAGCGTGAGCGGCAGCGAGAGCGTGAACGTCGCGCCCTGGCCGGGCTTCGATTCGGTCAAAATCGAGCCTTTGAGCCGCTCGAGGCGGTCCATGACCGCGTCGAGTCCGATGCCGCGGCCGGAGAGCTCGGTGACTCGGGCGGCGGTGGAAAACCCGGGACGGAAAATGAGATCGAGCACTTCGCTGTCGGGCCAGCGCCGGATTTCGTCCGCCGTGGCGAGTCCTCGCTCGACCGCTTTCGCCGCGATCGCGTCGCGATCGAGGCCGCGACCGTCGTCTTTCACGACGACGAGAATTTTCGTGCCTTCCTGCCGGCCGCTGACGACAAGCGTGCCGCGCGCGGCCTTGCCTTTGCGCTCGCGCTCCTCCGGCGGCTCGATGCCATGGTCGATAGCGTTCCGCACCAGATGGATGAGCGGCTCGCGCAGCTCTTCGAGGATTTTTTTATCCAACCGCGTCGCGGTGCCTTCGAGCACCAGCTCGACTTCCTTGCCGAGATCGCGGGCGAGATCCCGCACCATACGGGAGAAAGGCTCGAGAATGGCGGACAGCGGCAAGAGGCGCAGATCGCGCACGCCTTCGTGGATTTCATCGACCAGGAGTTCCAGCCGGCGCGTGTTGTCCGACAGACGCGACAAAATGCCGGCGAGATCGTCGCCGACTTTTTCGATGCGGCCGAGCGCCGGGCTGCGCTCAGCTTCGCGCGCGAGCCGGCGGCGCCAGTCCTCCAGCTCATCGAGCGTGTCTTCGATCTGACGAAGGTTGTCGAGCGCCTCGATCTTGGCGACGAGCAGCTCGCCCGCTTGGTTGATGAGATGATCGAGCTTTTCGGTCTGGACCCGAATGGTGGCGAGCGCCGCGGCGGCGTCGCGCGGCGCGGGTGGCGGCGCGGCGGCGGCGGGAACTTTCTCGCGCGCCTCCGCCGCTTCGCCCGGCGCTGGCGCCGGCGCTTCTCCGGCGGCGACCTTGAGTTCGCCGACGAGCGCGTCGATGGCGGGCGACTCGCCGCCTTCTTTCAGCGCGCCCAGGCTCTGGCCGATGGCGTCGATGTCGCGGTAGAGCGCGTCGATCATCTCCCGCGTCGCCGCTTTTTCGCCGCGATGAAGCTGGGTCAGCAGCGTCTCGAGATAATGGGAGAGGGTCTCGATATTCTTGAAGCCCATCATGCGCGAAGCGCCCTTCAAGCTGTGCGCCGAGCGCAAGATTTCGTCGAGCGGCGCGGCCTCGGGCCGGCGTTCGAGCGCGAGCATGCCGTCGTTCAGCTTCTGGATGTGCTCGTCGCACTCCTCGCGAAAAATCTCGAACAGGCGTTGGTATTCTTGGTCACCCGGCTGCATTTTCGGTCCTAGGCCGCTCGAAAATCTCGAACGCAGTCCCGTCGGCGATTCTGAACCGCTTCACCAACATTTCGAGCGACTGTCCTAAGCTCATCAACTGCGACGCCGCCCGATTGGTCTCCTTCGTCCCCACGACCGTCTCCCGCATCCCCTGATCGATCGCCCGCATCGCCTCCGACA
>JBGPTS010000023.1:0-29146 GCA_041490745.1 Binatia bacterium
ACGATGATCTCGGTCCACTCGAGCGGCCATCCAAGCAGGAAGATGATGAGCTGCGAGACCCAGAGAAAGCCGCTGCTTCCGAGGCCCATGCCCAGCACCCACTCCTCGAGCTTCGCCTGAGCGCCGAGCCGCGCGAAGACCGCGGCGAACAAACTCGCCCCGACGAAGAGCCAGCAGACCATCGCCGTGGTGCGTCCCGTCAGCCGGACCGACTCCGCGATCATCGTCCAGTTGAGTTTTCGGTAGCCCGCCGCGATTAGAAAAGCCAGAAAGGAGCCGATCGCCGCCGCCTCGGTCGCGGTGGTCCATCCGACGATGATCACATACAAAACCACGAAGGTCAGAATGCCGATCGGGATCGAGGAGACCGCCACCTCCCAAAGAATCCTGCTCCACGGAACATTGCGCTCCTCTTTTGGCAACGGCGGCCCCATCGACGGCTTGATCAGGCAGATGACGAAGATATAGAGGAGAAACAACCCCGACATGAGAAAGCCGGGGCCGAATGCCCCCGCGTAAACCTTTACGATCGATACGCCCGCTGTCGCGGCGTAGACGATGAGCATGACACTCGGCGGAATCAGGATGCCGAGGGTCCCCGTTGAGGTAATCGTTCCAGCGGCCAGCTCAACCGAATAGCCCGCCCGCAACATCGGCGGCAGCGCCAGCACGCCCATCAGCGTGACGCCCGCGCCGACGATGCCGCTGGCGATGCCGAAGATCGTGCCGACGAACATCGTCGCCAGCGCGATTGCGCCGGGGAGCGGCCCGAACAACAAACGGTAGCTATGGAACATCCGGTCCATGATTCCCGCACGTTCCATGACGTAGCCCATCAGCATGAAGAGCGGCAGCGAGACCAGCACGTCGTTGTTCATTACCGCAAAGGCCCGCTGGACCATGAGATCAAAGACATGCCCGCCCATGCTCGGAAGTCCGAAGAGAACGCCGAGCGCCATCAGCGTGAACGCGACCGGGAAGCCGATGAAGATCGCGAAGATCATGATGCACATCATGATAATGCCGAGGATCGGTTCACTGATCATGGATTACCTCGAACATGAAAATCAGCATGGTGGGGAAAAATCATCTCGTTTGGACAGGCGCGCTACGGCGCCTCCTGGACATCTTCGAACCGCTCGGGCCACTGGCTGGTCTTGATGGCCACGATGCAACGCAAGACCTCGGCGACGCCTTGGAGGGCGATGAAAAAGCCGGCGACCGGGATGACCATCTTGAGGGGCCAGATGATCGGACCTTCCGGTGAAGAGACCGAATGCTCGTTGAATCGATAGGACATCTCCGCAAAATAATAGCCGGACCACATCAGCGCGATGATGCCGGGGAAAAAGAACAGAAACCAAAGACAGAGGTCCAACCACGCCTGGAATCGGATCGGGAACTTCCGGTAGAACATGTCCGCGCGCACATGGTTGTTCTGCGCCAGGGTGTACGCGCCGACCATCATGAACGTCGTGCCGTAAAGATAAAGGGCGGCATCGAACGCCCAATCGGTCGGAGCGTTGAAAAAATAACGCATGGTCGGATCGTAGGTCATGATCAGCATCAGCGGGATGTTGAGCCACGAGAAGGGGATGCCGATCCACGTGCTGATCGTGTCGATGGCTTTGATCGCTCTATTCATGCCGTTTTCTTCCGGATACAACGGCGGCGCCTAGCGCGTTCGGCACGCCAGACGCCGCCTTATTTCCATAGCGCTTCGAACGCCGTTACTACTTCTTCGCAGGCGCGTTGGCGGCGGGTTTCTCCGTCGCCTTCGCCGCTTTGGCAGCAGGTTTCGCTGCCGGGGCTGCTGGTTTCTTAAAGAAATGGTTGTACGCCATCTCTTCGTCCACCATGATCTCCTGCCGCCACGGCACGACACGAGCCGCCCATTGCTTCTGGGATTCCAGGACCTTGACGAAGAAGGGGTTGTCCTTCGACTTCTCCTCGATCACCGTGTCCCAGGCCTTCATCTGGGCCTCGAGAACCGACTTGGGCGTCTTGACGACTTTAACTCCCTGTTTGGCCTTCATCTCTATGAGGTCCGTCGAGTTGCGGTCCATCATTTTCCAGGTGAAGTCGGCCGATTCCGCCACCGTTGCGTACCTGATGATCGCCTGGAGATCTTTCGGCAGCGACTCGTACTTCTTTTTACTGATCAGCACCTCGAGGCACTCCATGGGCTGATGGTAGCTCTGTGCCATCATGACCTTGCGCACATCGGGGAAGCCGAGCATGCGATCCGATGTCGTGTTGTTGAACTCGGCGGCATCGATCAGATTGCGGTCGAGGGCTGCGACGATCTCGCCGCCCGGAAGAATGACGACCGACGCACCCATTACTTTGAAGAGGTCGGCCGAAAGCCCGACGGTCCGGTATTTCATCCCCTTAAACTGGTTGGGGTTCGTGATCGGCTCCTTGAACCAGCCGAGAGGCTGGGTGGGCATCGGGCCGTGGAAAAAGGACTGGACATCCAACTTCAGGATCTTTTGGATCAACTCGTTATAGAGTTCCTGACCGCCACCGTAGTGGATCCAGCCAAGCAGCACCTCAGCATCAAAGCCGAACGCCGGGCCTGTCCCGAAGAGGCTCGTGCTCACGCTCTTGCCGAACCAATACGCGGGCACGCCGTGACCCCCGTCCAGAGTGCCCGTGTGGATGGCGTCCATCAGGCTGAAGGCAGGGACAACTGAACCGGAGGGAAGGATATCGATTTTGAGCCTTCCGCCCGACATCTCCTCGACTTTCTTGCCCCAGTCGACAAAGATTTCATGGAAGATGTCCTTCGTCGGCCAGGTGGACTGCATCTTGAACGTGATCGTCTGACTCTGCTGAGCGGAAGCTCGTCTGGCGGCAGGCAAACCGATCAGCGCCGCTCCGCCCGCAGCGAACGCCGCCTTTAACATCTTGCGCCGCGAGACCTTTTTCTTCTCGTTCTGGGCCATGGTTTTACCCTCCTTCGTTATGGTCTGGGATCGGGTGACAAACGCTTATATAATAAGTTCGAGATTTCCGTCAATCTCTATTTGCCCCCTGATCCGGCCAGGGTCCAGGAATGTTGAAACGATTGTGGTTTGACCCGTGCGTGGGCCTCGGATAGGCTTCTTTCCAATGGACCGGCAAGCTCTCATCCACGAGCTACGCGCGATCGTCGGCGAAAAATATCTCCTCAGCGAGAAAGAAGACGTCATCGTCTATGAGCAGGACGGCTCGATCCTGCAAGCGATGCCGGAGATCGTCGCGCTGCCGGCGAATGTCGAGCAGGTGGCGGAGGTGGTGAAGGCGGCGCAACGCGCCGACGTTCCAATTATCCCGCGCGGCTCGGGCACCGGACTCGCCGGCGGCGCGGTTCCCGCCGAAGGCGGCATCGTTCTTTCTCTGGCGCGCCTTAACCGCATCCTCGAAATCGACCTGCCGAATCGTCTTGCCATCGTCGAGCCCGGCGTCATCAACCTCGATGTCAGCAAAGCGATCGCGAAAGACGGATTCTTCTACGCGCCGGACCCAAGCAGCCAAGTCGCTTGTTCCATCGGCGGCAACGTCGCCAACAATTCCGGCGGCCCGCACACGCTCGCCTACGGCGTGACGACCAATCACGTCCTCGGCGTGGAAGTCGTTCTCGACGACGGCGAAGTCGTCTGGCTCGGCGGCGTCGTGCCCGACTCGCCCGGCTACGATCTTTGCGGCGTGTTCGTCGGCTCTGAAGGGACGATGGGAATCGTCACGAAAGTCGCGGTGCGGCTGATGCGAACGCGCGAGTCGGTGCGCACGCTCCTCGCGGTCTTCGATCAGCCGGAGCGGGCGACGCGCACCGTTGTCGATATCACGGCGGCGGGGATCATTCCCGCGGCGCTCGAAATGATGGACCGGGCGACGATTCAAGCCGTCGAGAAGGGCGCGCCGTGCGGCTATCCGACGGATGCCGCCGCGGTCCTGCTCGTCGAGATCGAAGGCGTCGGCGAGCACACCGAGCGGGCGCTGGCGCTCGTCGAATCGATCTGCAATCAAAACGGCGCCCGCGAGGTGAGGCGCGCGCGAGACGAAACCGAGCGCCAGCTTCTATGGAAGGGGCGCAAGGGCGCTTTCGGCGCTCTCGGCCTGCTCGCGCCGAATTATTACGTCCAGGACGGCGTCGTGCCGCGCGGGCGGCTGCCGGAGATCATGGCGCGGATTGCCGAGATCGCCGAGCGCTATCAGTTGCTCATCGCCAACGTCTTTCACGCCGGCGACGGTAACCTGCATCCGAATATTCTTTTCGACATGCGCAAGCCGGGTGAACTCGACCGCGTCATCGAGGCCGGGTCGGAGATCCTCAAAGCCTGTGTGGAGATGGGCGGCAGCATCACCGGCGAGCACGGCATCGGCCTGGAGAAGAAAGCTTACATCGGGCTGCTCTTCAATGAGCAGGATTTGGAGGCGATGCTGCGCGTGCGTCGCGCCTTCGATCCCGCGGGCCGTTTCAATCCGGCGAAATTGTTTCCGTCGCCCGCGAGTTGCGGCGAAGTGCGCCGGGAGCCGGCGAAAATTCCGGCGGGGTTGTGGATCTAAAAGACAGTTCCGAGTTCAAGGTTCCGGGTTCCGCGCCAACTCGGAACTTTGAACTTGGAACTCGGAACTAAAGAGTTCGCGATTGGAACAAACAGAAAAATTTTTACATACGGCGGCTGTGCCCAGTCTGGACATCCCCGAGCTTTACCAGTGCGTTCATTGCGGTCTCTGTCTCAATGCCTGTCCGACTTATCGCGCGCTGCACATCGAATCCGAATCGCCGCGCGGCCGGATTCATCTCGTCCGCGCCGCCGCGGAAGGGCGCATCGAGCTCAACAAGATATTCGCCGGCCATCTCAATCTCTGTCTCATGTGCCGCGCCTGCGAGACGGCGTGTCCTTCGGGCGTAAAATACGGCCGCATCGCCGAGGCGGCGCGCGAGCAGCTCGGCCCTCCGGGCTCGCGCTTGGCTCGCACTGTCGCCGGCTTCGCTTTCGTCTCGTTGCTTCCATTTCCGCGCCGGCTGAGGGCGGTCGCGCGCCTGCTGCGCATTTACCAGCGGAGCGGACTGGATCGCGCCGTCCAGATACTGCTGCCGGCGAAATTTCGCGAGATGAACGCGATGCTGCCCGTGGTACCGCAAAAATTTTTCGCGCCCACGGCGGAAATAGCGCCGGCGCTCGGCAATAGGCGGGCGCGCGTCGGCATGCTCGGCGGCTGCGTCATGTCGGTGCTTTTTCCCGACGTGAACGAGGCCACGCTCCGCGTGCTCCGCCGGAACGGCTGCGACGTGGCGATTCCGAAAAATCAAGTTTGCTGCGGCGCGCTCAACATTCACAACGGCGAAACTACGGCGGCGAAGGCGATGGCGCGGCGGAACATCGACGCCTTTCTCGATTTGAAACTCGACGCGATCGTCGTCAACGCCGCCGGCTGCGGCGCGGCGATGAAAGAATACGGCCATCTATTGCGCGACGATCCGGCCTACGCGGAAAAAGCCCAGGCCTTCGGCCGGCAGGTCAAAGACGCGGGCGAATTTTTGTTCGACTTGGGTCTCAAGCCGCCCTCGCGGCGGCTGGAAATGACGGTCGCTTATCAGGATCCCTGCCATCTGGCGCACGGCCAGAAGGTGAGAATCCAGCCGCGCGAGCTGTTAAAAAAAATTCCCGGAGTAAATTTCACCGAGATGAACGCGTCCGACCGCTGCTGCGGCAGCGCCGGCATTTACAATTTGACCCATCCCGAAATGTCTCAGGAGCTGTTAAAAGAAAAAATGGCGTCGATCGCCGCGACCGGCGCGGAGGCGGTGGTCGCGCCGAATCCGGGCTGCATGCTGCAGCTCCGCTACGGCGCGAAGCGCTACGGCCCGCCGGTGGAAGTCTTTCACCTGATCGACCTCCTCGACCGAGCGTATGGGCCGGACGAGCCTTCATCCCGATGAAGATTTCCGCCGACGCGCTGCGCGCCAAGTTGGAGCGCGAAATCTCGGCCGGATCGGTCGCGTCCGATGCCGCCGCGCTCGCGTCTCACTCGGTCGATGGCAAAACAGCGACCGCGGTTTGTTTTCCCTCCACGCCCGAGGAGGTATGCGCGATCCTAAGCATCTCCGCCGAGAACGACGCAACCGTTGTTCCCTGGGGCGGCGGGACGTCGATGGCGCTGGGTAATATTCCGCGCGGCGTCGATGTCGTGATCGGCCTCGAAAAACTCGCGCGATTGATCGAGCACGACGACGCCAACCTGACGGCTACGGCGCAGGCGGGCATGCGCGTCACGGATTTTCAGAAGGCTTTGGCGGAGCGACGGCAGTTTCTGCCGATCGATCCGCCCCATCCGTCGCGCGCGACTGTCGGCGGCATTGTCGCCGCGAACTCGAACGGCCCGCGCCGCCTGAGTTACGGCGGCGTACGCGATCTCGTCATCGGGATGAAAATGATTTTGGCCGGCGGCGAAAAGATCAAAGCCGGCGGCAAGGTCGTCAAAAACGTCGCCGGCTACGACCTCTGCAAGCTCTTTGTCGGCTCGCTCGGCACCCTCGGCATCATCACCGAGGTGACTTTCAGAGTCGCGCCGCTGCCGGAAGGCGAGGCTTCGTTCGTCGCGTCGGGCGCGCTCGATCGCTGCGCGCGCTTCTCGGCCGAACTGTCGTGTTCGCCGCTGCTTCCCGCGGCGGTGACGATTGCCGGCGCCGGGGCAATTGTCGGACGGGATTCTCGAACGCCGGCGGTCATCGTTTGGCTCGAGGGATTTGACGCGGCCATCGAGCGGCACGCGCGCGATCTCAAAAATATGGCGGAGAGCGCCGGGCTTGCCGGGGAGGTCCTGCGCGACCGAGCGCATAAAAATATCTGGGACGAGATTCGCGATTTCGGCTGGGACGATGGCGGTGTGCTTTATCGACTGAACGTTCCGATCGCTTCGGTGGCGGACGCACTAGCGGAAATCGACCGCTTAAACGAAGCCGGCAAACCGACGCGCTACGTGGCTCACGCGGCAACGGGAACCGTGTGGTTGCGGGGCGACGACGCCGAGCCTCTCGCCAAGCAAAAGTTTCCGCGACTCGCCGCCCTCGCGCATCAGCGCAAAGGACACGCCGTCGTCGCCGCTGCGCCCGCCGCGCTAAAAATCGGTATCGACGTGTGGGGCGAAGCTCCGGCCAGTCTCCATCTCATGCGCCGAATTAAGCGCGAGTTCGACCCCAAGGACGTGCTGAGTCCCGGGCGATTGGTTGGAGGCCTGTAGCTTACAAAAACGATGAACGATGAAGGATAAAGGCGGAAAGATGAAAATGAAACGAAGTCAGTGCGCGGTGGGAATGTTCATCTTGGTTTTCAGCCAGCTTTCGAGCACGCTGCGTTTAAAGCGCCATTGATTGCCGATTTTGAACGCGGGGATCTTTTTCTGCGTCACCAGGCGATAAATAGTGTATTGGTCCACCCGCAAGTAGCGAGCGACCTCTTTCGTCGTCATGAATTCGTCCCGCGGCATCATAGCCTATTTTCCCCGTCCAGGTCCGGCGAGCGCCGGTTATTAGGGTAGCCGTTTTCCTATCGTGAATGAGGTCCTCCGTCAAGGACCCCCAAGTGCCGCGTCAAAAAGTGCGGCGGGCGGCCGACTCGGAGCGCCTCTTTGCCTCAGAGCCCGCTCACCAACCGCGACGGCCCGGTGGTTTCCTCGCAGCGCAACGTCAGCGTAAAAATCGAGCCTTGCCCCGCCGCGCTCGTCGCTTGAATCTCGGCGCCGATCAACGGCAGGAGTTTTTTGACGACGTAAAGCCCCATGCCGACGCCGCCGTAGCGCCGGGTGTTGGAGCCGTCGATCTGATGGAAGCGGTCGAAGATGTGAGGCAGGTGCTCTTCGGCAATGCCGATGCCGGTGTCTTCGACGCGGATCTCCACCGTATGCGCCCGCGGCGGCTGCGGCGACGCGCTCGCCGCTGGAAACGCCGGGGCGAGCGCGCGAGCCGATACGGTCACGGTGCCGCAAAGGGTGAACTTAAGCGCGTTGTGGATGATGTTGCGGAGGGCGTGCTTGAGCTTGTCGGCGTCGGTGTTGAGCGCCGGCAGATCCGCCGGATAGTCCCAGCTCAGAACGATATCTTTCCCATCGGGAATTTCGTAATCGTCTCTCATCTCGTCAAGCAGGCGCGCCGGGCAGACTTCCTCGCGGCGCGCGACGCTTTCTCCCGCCTCGATTCCCGCGAGCTCCAGGATGTCGGTGACCATCATGAGCTGCTCTCTCGCGTGGTTCATGATTTTCACCGCGGCTTCCGCCTGCGTCGGGCTGATTTCTCCGAGGACGCGGTCTTTCAGCAAACGGGCGTAGCCGAAGATCACGTTCAGCGGCGTGCGCAGCTCGTGCGACATGATGCCGAGGAATTGATCTCTGGAGCGAATCGCCTGCTCCAGCAATTGTTTTTTTTGCCGGAGCTCTTCGAGCAACAGCGCGATCTCTTTCGCCTGCGCCTTGGCGGTCTCAAAAATTTGCGTCGAGCCGGCGGCGACATCGCTCCGTTCCTTAGCTAAGTTTTCTTGCAAATGCTCGACCTGAACGAAGTAGCCGTAGAACAGAGAGATGACGAAGGGAAAAACGATTCGAAGATAGAGCGTCGGCTCGTGAACGTCCGCCGACGGCAGAACGAAGTAGCCATAGAGCACAGGCGACAGAACCGCGAGGCCGATCAGGCCGCGGAAATCACGACAGACGCTGCAGAGGAAAATCGTTGCGAAGCAGACCAGATAAAAATCCGCGCCGGCCGCGCCGCTGACGGCGAGCGACGCGATTAATGACGCAGTGTCGAAGGCGAGGAGCGAGGCAAAAAAATAAAAGGAGTCGAACCGTCGCACGTCCACGAAATAAAGCGCCGCGTTGGACATGAGATAGAGGAGCGCAAAGCTCTGGAGCGCCGCCGGGGCGAGCTGCGCGCTCCCGGAGTAGAGCAACAGATAGCAACAGACGATCGCCAACGGCCAGCGTACGCGGATGAGCGTCGTCTTTTTCGGCGCGTCGAGCGTCCACGTCCACGAAAAGCCGGCAAACGATCGGATTTTGCCGGCGGCGGTTTCCATTTGAACGATTTGCTGAGCCATGCCTTCGCTGAGCGCGATCATTCCGGCGACTCCCGGCCGTGGCTTACCATCTCAGCGCGTTCGAGCGCGCCGCTCGCTCCTTGAGAAACCAGCGCCAGTATGTTGTCTTTGCTAAAGCGCCAGCGATGGCCGATACGATTGCCGGGAATAATTCCTTCTTCGGCTAGACGATAAATCGTGCGCTTGTGCACTTTGAGCAGCGCAGCGGCTTCGCTCGCGGTCAATATCTCATCCATGGTCCATGGCCCCCTTGGCGATCGCCGATGCGCGACGATGCTTGAACGTTCCCAGATGAGCACAGATCGTGCCACGCGCGGCATGAGCGGTCGAAATTAAAAAACGTCCTGATTCCCGGCAGATTTTAAAAATCGCGGCCCAACGATCGCACAGACCGGCGCGCCAATACGGGACAAAATTGTCTCGCGGCGGCCAGGTTTGTCGACCTCTCGGCCGTCGGGCGGGGGAGATGCAGCCGAAAAAAACGTCGCTCGCGTTTCATCGAAGATGGACTTGGCCCGACTCTCCCTCGCTCCCGCCCGCGTTGACCGCTTTCTCTTATGAACCGCGTCCTGCGCAAGAGGCCCGAGCCCCGTGGCATGTCGCAGCGCGCTGGAACCTCGTGTTGAAACGCTGCGCTGCTTGACAACCGGGAAGCCTGTTAGTAAGAAAATCTGTCGACAGGTTTGTAGACAGATTTCGATCGTGAGCCGTTCCATGCCTCGGTTAAAAACCGTCAATTCTCAGGAAACGCTGGTCGATCAGGTCGTCCATTACATCCAAACCGAAATTACCCAGGATCGTCTCCGCGCCAATCAGAAAATCAGCGAGAACCAAATCGCCGAACGGCTCAAAATCAGCCGCTCTCCCATCCGGGAGGCGCTTCGCGTCCTGGAGCGCGACGGGCTCATCGAGCTCGTTCCCGGACGGGGCGCTCACGTGGTGGAAGTCACGCCGGAAGACGCCTGTGAGATCTTCCTGCTGCGCTCTTATCTCATCGGTCTTGCGGTTCGCCTGGCGACCCCGCGCCTGAGCGCCAAAGAAGTTTGGGCGTATCAGAACCGGGTCAAGGAATTGGAGCGCGCGGCCAAACGAACCGATGCGGCGGAGTTTTTGGAGATTGCTTCGGAGATAGAAAAATTTTTTACCCACCACTGCGGCTCGGTCCGGTTAAAGCGTTTTATCGAAATGCTCGGAAATCCCTGTCTCAAGTACCGGGTGTTTCTCGCGTCCGTGCCCGGATATATGGAGGACGTCATCAAGCTCCACCGCGGCATCGCGCAGGCGATCGCAAAAAAGAATCCGGATCGGGCGGAGAGCTTGAGACGGGAGATCAGCGAGAGAGGCAGAAAATTAATTTACCAGTACTTTTTGACTCATAACAAAAACCGCGAGCACAAATTGCTCGCGTAGCCTGCGAACGGAGCGACGGCCATGAACAAAACCATCCAGCAGTTCGATCAGGAACTCGAACAAAGAAATCTCCAGGGTCTTTGGAACGAGGCGTTGTGGAACTCCGATGCGAGGCTGATGACCAAAGATCCCAAAACCATGGTCCTGCCCTGCGTGTGGAAATGGAAAGATATCGAAGAGTCTCTGCTTCAGGCCGGAGAGCTTGTCGGCTTGGGAGGAAAGGTCGAGCGACGAACGCTCCGATTGCTCAACCCCGGCCTCAAAGAGCTCAAAGGGCAAAAGCACGCGACGACGCAGACGATTCACATGTCGGTTCAGCTTCTGAAGCCCGGCGAGCTCGCGAGCAGCCACCGGCACAACTTCGGCGCGTTTCGCTTCGTCGTCAAAGGACGCGGAGCTTACACCGTGGTCGAGGGCGAGAAGTTCGTCATGGAGCCGGGCGATCTGATTCTCAATCCGCCGATGATGTGGCACGGCCACGGCAACGACGCCGAGCCGATCGTCTGGCTCGACGGATTGGATTATCCGCTGATTCTTTCGCTTCAGGTTCTCACGTGGGAGCCGTTTCCCGGAGACTTTCAGCCGATCAAAGAATCGTTCCAGTCCACCGGCCACCGTGTGGGAAAGGTCCGGCCGATTTGGGAGAAGGCCGCGGGGCCGCTGGCATACAAGTGGGACGACACGTACCGGACGCTCAAGAATCTCGAAGCCGGCGAAGGGAGTCCCTTCGACGGCGTCGCGCTGGAGTATGTGAACCCGGTCAACGGCGGCCACACGTTCCCGACCATGTCCTGCGTCGTGCAGATGTTGCGGCCCGGCGAGGTGACGCATACGCACCGCCACAACAGCAGCACGGTCTATCACGCGTTTCGCGGCCGCGGTGCGACGGTGATCGACGGCAAAAAATACGAATGGGAGCAGGGCGACTGTTTCGTCGTGCCGCTTTGGAGCTGGCACAGCCATCAGAACGGATCGAAGAAGGAAGAGGCGATCCTGTTTTCGATGAACGACCAGCCGACGCTGGAAGCATTGAAGCTCTACAGAGAAGAGCCCGGCGAAGCGAGGTAGAATCATGAGGCAGAAACAAATTATCCGCTTTGCCGTTCGCGCGGCTTTCCTAATCATTTTTCTCTCGTCGGTCCTGTCGTTTCCGTCCTTTGCCCAGACCAAGCCCGATGGGAAAGAAAGGTGGGCGAAGACGCTCGCGGACGCGAAGAAGGAAGGGAAAGTGGTCGTGTTCGCTCCGCCCGGCGAGTTTATCCGGGACGCATTCGTCGACGGTTTTAAAAAAGCGTATCCCGACATCGAGATGGAATTTTCCGCCGCGCGGAGCGGCGAGCAAGCCGTGAAGCTGCAGGCAGAGCGCGACGCGGGAGTTTACAGCGTCGATGTATTTGTCGGCGGGCCGACCACGGCCAATTTTCAATTGAAGCCCATGGGCGCGCTCGATCCGATCCGGCCGCTCTTGATGTTGCCGGAAGTCACGGAGTTAAAAAATTGGCGCGACAATCGGCTCGAATTCTCGGACAAAGAGGGTCTTTACGATCTCGTTTTCGGCATCGAGCTCTCGCCGCCGCTTATTTACGATCCCAAACAGGTCAAGCGCGACGACGTCGATCAACTGAGCGATTTATTAAACCCGAAATGGAAGGGAAAAATCGTGCTCAACGATCCCTCCGTTTCCGGCGCCAGCGTGCCGTTGCTCCGCTTCATCTGGACGATGCTGGGACCGGAGAAAGCAGCCGATTTTTATCGCAAGCTGAGAGCGCAGACCGGCGCCGTCGACCGCGACTTGAGACGGCAGGTCGAGTGGGTGGCGCAAGGAAAATATCCGATTCTCGTGGGTCCGAGCCCGCGGACTGCCGGTCAACTTCAGAAGCGCGGGCTCAAGTTCGAGTTTCTCCCCGAGTTCAAAGATATCGGGGGTCTCACCGGTTCCAGCTCCGCCACGGTGATGAAAATCAATAAGGCGCCGCATCCGAATGCGGCGGCGGTTTTTGTCAACTGGCTGTTGACGGCGGATGGCCAAACGCTTTGGAGCAAAGCGACGGATCAACTCAGCCTCAGGCTCGATGTATCCAAGGACCACGTGCCGCCGTATCTGACTCCGGCGCCGAAAGGCAAATATTGGAAGTCCTACACGGAAGAGGCTCAGACGCGGAGCGCGGAAGAAGAAAAAATTCTCAAAGAGCTGTTCGAGCGGTAAAAACAGCGCCGCGCCGTAAACGTCGCGCGTTGTTTCTCGTGCAAAGCGGAGGACGGAAGTTTTATGGCATTTTCCGGACCGGTTCCAAACGACAAGCTCTACCTTGAGCAGGTGCGCTACGGGAAAGACGAGCAGAAGCGGCGCAAGGAATCGCCGATCTTCGTCTCCGGCGACGACGTCGCCAAGCTGCTCGAGACGAATCAGGGCGTTTACATGGTCGATCCGCGCATGGGCTTCAATAACCGGACGCACCGGCTCTTCGTCAGCAAGCACGTTCCGACGGAGACCGAGGATAACAAGGCGTGGAAGACGCTCGGTCATCGCCACACCGTCGAAGCGGTGATTCACTGGCTCGCCGGCAAAGGCTACAGCATCGTCGACGGCAAGCGCTACGATTGGGAGGCGGGCGATTTCATCTGCGTACCGGTCTTCGCCTGGCACCGCCACGTCAATCTTTCCAGCGAGCCCGCGCTCCACGTCGCCTCGACGACCGGTCCTTTATATATGGGAATCGGCCAGGCGGTTTACGAGGACGAGCGCTACCCGGAATATTGGATCTACGCGCAGCAGGGCGAGGACGCGCTCCGCACGCTCATCCCCGGCGGCGCGGCGCCGGCGCCGGGAGGCGACGGCCACAGCGAGGCGAGCCGGCTTTACGCCGAGCAGGTCGCCTTTGCTTACAACGAAGAGCATCGCCGGCGCGCGAGCCGCGTGCTCGTCAAGGGTAGCGAACTCAAGTTCGAGCCGACCGCAATGGGAAACTTGGCGTACGTCGTGGACAGCCGTATCGGCTTTCACGCCAAGGCGCTGGCGACGGTCGTCGCCGAGATTCCTCCCGGCAAACGATCCGGCGCGCACCGCCACCTCTATGACGAGATCGATTATGTTCTCGCAGGAAAAGGCCGTTGCATCGTCGACGATCAGGCGTTCGAGATTAAAAAGGGCGACACGCTGGCGATTCCGGTATTCGGCTGGCACCAGTATTTCAACGCGGGCGATGAGCCGCTGCGCATACTCGCACACAGCACGCGCCCGACGCTGGAAAATTTGGGCCTGGTGCTCACGCATCAGGGCGAGCACGCGGATTATTAAACGTGAAGGTGACCGCCGCCAACCGCTTCAGCCTGAGGCTGATCAGCCTATGGCTGACTCCCAAGCCCGCGCAATGGGGCGGTGCTTATTCCAACCGCTGGTGTCGGATGCGCGGGCTCTTCGACCGACCGGGGACTATCGCTGTGCGCTGAGCAATCGTTTTCCGTGGACTAACCGTTGGAAAAATATTCAGGAGGGTAGCGAAATGGCGGACGAAGAATTGCTGCAGCGGTTCGATAACGAGCTGGCGCAGAATAGTTTGGAAGGTCACTGGATGGGCGGATCGTCCGAAGAGGACAAAGTAGCCTATGAGAAAGATCCGCACACGTTCGTTCTGCCGCACGTGTGGAAGTGGAGCGTGATCTACAAACACTTGATGCGCGCCGGTGATATCCGCGGCCTCGAAGGAATGGCCGAGCGGCGGACGCTGCGCCTGATCAACCCGGCGTTTCAAAACCTGCCGAGCCGCCGCCGGCGCGCGACGACGCACACGGTTCACATGTCGGTGCAGCTCTTGAAGCCCGGCGAGCTGGCGAGCAGCCACCGCCATAACTTCGGCGCGTTTCGTTTCATCGTCCAGGGCCGCGGCGCCTACACGGTCGTGGAGGGCGAGAAGTTCGTCATGGAGCCGGGCGATTTGATTTTGAATCCGCCGATGACCTGGCACGGCCATACCGGCGGCGAGGAGCCGATCGTCTGGCTCGACGGCCTCGACTACCCGCTGCTCAACTTGCTTCAGGTCATCACCTGGGAGCCGTACCCGGGTGATTTCCAGGCGATCAAGGAAGCGCACAGATCGACCGGCCATCGCGTCGGCATGGCGCGGCCGACCTGGGAAAAGGCGTCGGGTCCGCTCGGCTATAAATGGGACGACGCGTACAAGACGCTGAAGAGCCTCGAGGCGAGCGACGGCAGCCCCTTCGACGGCGTCGCGCTGGAATACGTCAACCCGGTGGACGGCGGCCATACGTTTCCGACCATGTCGTGCGGCATTCAGCTCTTGCGCAAAGGCGAAACGACGCAGACGCACCGCCACAACAGCAGCACGGTCTATCACGCGTTTCGCGGCAGCGGTGTGACGGTAATCGACGGCAAAAAATACGAGTGGGAACAGGGCGATTGTTTCGTCGTGCCGCTGTGGAGCTGGCACAGCCATCAGAATCGCTCGAAGGACGATGAAGCGATCCTGTTTTCCATGAACGATCAGCCGATGCTGGAAGCGCTCAAGCTCTACCGGGAAGAGCCCGGGGAGAGCGGCAGGGCGTAAGAGCCGGTCGCCTTGACTCAGGGAGGCAGTGCCATGGCAGATCAAAATACGATTCAGGAATTTGACGAGCAGCTCGGAAACAGGAGTTTGGAAGGCTTGTGGTACGACGTGACCGAAGCGGACATCGTCGGCAAAGACCCGCGCACCTCGCTTGTGCCGCACATCTGGAAGTGGCGCGACCTCTACCCGAACCTGCTCAAGGCGGGCGAAATCCAAGGGCTGGGAGGACAGGCCGAGAGGCGCGCGATTTGTCTGGTCAACCCCGGGCTTAAAGATTTGAAGATGAAGCGGCAGCGGGGAACCACGCATACGATGCAGATGACGATTCAACTGCTGAAACCCGGAGAGCTTGCGCGCAGCCATCGGCACAACTTCGGCGCTTTCCGCTTCGTGCTGAAAGGGCGCGGCGCCTACACGGTGGTCGAGGGAGAAAAAATCGTGATGGAGGAGGGCGACTTGATCCTCACTCCCCCGATGACCTGGCACGGCCACGGCAACGACGCCGAGCCCCTCGTCTGGCTCGACGGTTTGGATAATATTCTTCTCAACTCGCTGCAAGTTATTTCCTGGGAGCCGTTTCCCGGTGAATTTCAGCCGATCAAAGAGCCGTCCAAGTTGACTGCGCACCGGGTCGGCATGGCGCGGCCGGTGTGGGAAAAAGCCGCCGGTCCGCTGGCGTACAAATGGGACGAGACCTATCGCACGCTCAAAAATCTTCAAGCGAGCGACGGCAGTCGGTTCGACGGCGTGGCGCTGGAATATGTGAATCCGCTCGACGGCGGCCACACATTTCCGACGATGTCGTGTTGGATCCAGATGTTGCGGCCCGGAGAAGTTACCGAGACGCACCGGCACAACAGCAGCACGGTCTATCACGCGTTTCGCGGCGGCGGCGTCACGGTGATCGACGGCAAGAAATTCGAGTGGGAGCAGGGCGACTGCTTCATCGTGCCGCTGTGGAGCTGGCACAGCCATCAGAACCGGTCGAAAGACGAGGAAGCGGTCCTGTTTTCGATGAACGACCAGCCGATGCTGGAAGCGCTCAAACTCTACCGGGAAGAGCCCGGCGAGGGCGCATCGAAGGAGCGAGCGCGTTGAAGGACATCAAAGGCATTGTGATGCCGATCATGACCCCGTTCAACGAAGATGGGGAGTTGGACGAGGCGATCGGATGCGAGCTGGCCGATTTTCTCATCAGCGCCGGCGTGCATGCGCTCTTTACCTTGGGTTCGTTCGGCCAGGGACCGGTGCTGCGGATCGATCAGAGAAAGCGGTTCGCCGAGGTCCTCACCAAGCACGTCGGTGGCAGAGTGCCGGTCATCGTCCACGTCGGCACGGCGGACTCGTATTCGACGGTCGAGCTGGGACTGCACGCAAAATCGATCGGCGCGGACGCGATCGCGGTCGTCGGCCCCTATTATTACAGCGATCACACCGAGTACGAAATCATGGAGCATTTCAAAGAGGTGGGCGCGAAGGTCGGGATGCCGATGATGGTGTACCACAACCCGCCTTACTCCGGTTACGACATCCCGCCCGCCATGATGCTGCGCCTGAAGGAAGCGGTGCCGCAGATTTTCGGCATGAAGCTCTCGGCCGACAGCCTGGAGATCGCGCTCAATTTTCTCGAGGCGCTGCCCAAAGATTTTGCCGTGTACGGTCTCGGCTCCACGTTGCTGCCCGGGGCGCTCTATGGAATTCGCGGCACGATCGTCCCGACCATGATTTCTTTCCCGGAGCTGGCGGTCTCCCTCTGGCGCGCGTTGGAGGAGAAAAAACTGGAGGAAGCGCTCGCGCTGCAAACCAAGGTGAACGACATCCGAGGCGCGATGCGGACGCTCAGGAGAAGTTACGGCGAGGCGGTGCAGCTCGAAGCGATTCGCCTGAGAGGATTGGCGGTAAAAAAGTTCCCTCGATGGACGACCCGGTCGTTTTCTCCGGAAGATAGGAACACGTTGATCCACGCGCTAAAGAGCGCGGGCGTACCCATCGTCGCTTAGCGACGGTCGAAGACAAGGAGTGAAAATGATGAAAACCGCTTTGAGACGCCGGCAGTTCCTGATTCTAGCGGCATTGGCGTTGGCCGCGCCGCTTCCCGGATTCGCGCAGGAAAAAGCGGCCTGGCAGGCACGATGGGACAAAGTTGTGGCCGAGGCCAAAAAAGAAGGCAAGGTGGTGGTCGAAGGACCGCCGGGAGAATTTATTCGCAACGCGGTGGTCCAGGGTTTTAAGAAGGCCTTCCCTGAAATTGCCGTCGAGTATTCTTCCGGCCGCGGCAGCGAGTTGGCCGCCAAAATCAAGGCGGAAAGAGACGGCGGCCTCTACACCCTCGATCTGATCGTGCAGGGCACCAGCACGGCTCTGCTCTATTTCAAGCCGATCGGAGCTCTCGAGCCCATCAAGCCGTCGCTCATATTGCCGGAGGTTACGGATACAAAGTACTGGTCCGACAATCGCCTGGAGTTCGCCGACAAGGAGGAAAAACTAAACTTGGTTTTTGCCACGATCGTCAAGACTCCGGTCGTCTACGACCTCAAGCAGGTCGGCCGGCAAGAGGTGGACGAGCTGCACGAGCTTCTCAATCCGAAGTGGAAAGACAAGGTCGTTATCAACGATCCGATTCCGTCGGGCTCCGGCAACGTGACGTTCAGGTTTCTTTGGGAGGCGCTGGGCGCGGAGAAAGCGACGGACTATTTTAAAAAGCTTCGCGCGCAAGCCGGCGCCGTGGATCGAGACGAGCGGCGTCAGATCGAATGGATCGCCAAAGGGAAATACGCGATACTCGTCGGCCCCGGCGATCGGATCATCCCGGAACTGATGAAACGCGGCCTCAATTTCGGCGTGTTGGAGGAATTCAAGGACTACGGCAGTCTGAAGACGGCCGGACCCAGCAGCCTGATGCTGTTCAACAAGGCGCCGCATCCGAATGCCGCCGCGGTCTTCATCAACTGGCTGCTCAGCAAGAACGGCCAGATCGCGTGGAGCGAAGCCGCGGGTTATGTGAGCCGGCGGACGGATGTCCCGGCAGATCATCTGCCTTCATACGCTCAGCCTCGGCCGGGGGGCAAATATTGGGTGAGCTACCTCGAGAACACAATCCAGCGCACGCCGGAAGAAGAAAAGCTTCTGAACGAGCTTTTCGGCAGATAGTCGGTAAGGGGGAAAAGGGATTTGTCGTTGAAAGATATCCATGAGATCAGGGGCATCGTGATGCCGATCTTGACTCCGTTCGACGACGACGGAGAGCTGGACGAGCCGATGGGATGCGAGCTGGCGGATTTTCTCATCGGTGCGGGAGTGCACGCGCTTTTCCTGCTCGGCTCGTTCGGCCAGGGACCGGTGATGCGCCCGGATCAGAGAAAGCGCTTCGCCGAAATCATCATCAAGCACGTTCGCGGACGAGTTCCGGTCATCGTTCACGTCGGCACCGCCGACGCGTACTCCACGGCGGAGTTGGGGCTGCACGCAAAGTCGCTCGGCTGCGACGCCATTGCCGTGGTCGGGCCGTACTACTACAGCGACCACACCGAATACGAGATACTCGAGCATTTCAAAGAAGTCGGCGCGCGCGTCAAGATGCCGATGTTGATCTACAACAACCCGCCCTATTCGGGTTACGATATCACGCCGGCGATGATGCTCCGTCTCAGAGACGAAGTGCCGGAAATCTTCGGCACCAAACTCTCCGCCGATAGCTTGGAGACGGCCTTGAGTTACTTGAGCCAACTGCCGAAGGACTTCGCGATCTTCGGCCTCGCTTCGAGTCTCATGCCGGGCGCGCTCTACGGCATGCGCGGCACGATTGTCCCGCCGTGGGTCGCGTATCCGGAGTTGGCCGTATCGCTGTGGAACGCGCTGGAAGAAAAGAAACTCGCCGAAGCGCTAACGCTACAGATGAAGCTCAACGAGCTGCAAACGGCGCTGAGACCGCTCGGCAAGATTTACGGCCGCGCCGTGCAGTGCGAAACGGTCCGCGCGCGAGGATTTGCCGTCAAAAAATTTCCGCGCTGGACGACCAAGCCGCTTTCGTCGGAGCACCGCCAGGTCCTCGTCGGCGCGCTCCGCAAGGCGGGCCTGTCGGTTGCCGTCTAATTGCTGAATTGATATGCGTCGTCACGGCTGATCGAACCTCGTTCCCATATAAAGAAAGGCGGAGTCATGGAAAGTTCGCGCCGCAAATTAAGTCGGATATTATTTGCCGTGGTAGTTTTTCTCACCCTCGGTTTCGCGTCGGTGATCGGTACGCGAACCGGTTTCTCGCAAGCCAAGCCGGCGTGGCAGGAGCGCTGGGACAAAGTTCTGGCCGCAGCGAAAAAAGAAGGGACGGTCGTGGTCCTGGGCCCTCCCGGAGATCTGATCCGCAACGCCATGGTGGACGGCTTTAAAAAGGCTTATCCCAGCATCGACGTCGAGTATTCAGGCGGAAGGAGCGGCGAGCAGGCGGTCAAGCTCGGGACCGAGCGGGACGGCGGAATCTACAGCGCCGATGTTTTTTTGGGCGGGCCGACGACGGCCAATTTTCAGCTAAAGCCGATGAAGGCGCTCGACCCGGTGCGCCCGGCGCTGATCTTGCCGGAGGTCGCCGACACGAAATACTGGCGCGACAACAAACACGAGTTCTCCGACAGCGGCGGAATTTACGATCTCGTATTTGTCGGCCAGGCGTCGTCGCCGATCATCTATGACGGGCGGCAGGCGAAGCGCGAGGAAGTCGACGAGATCAACAATCTGCTCAATCCCAAGTTCAAGGGAAAAATCGTCATCAACGATCCGCTGGTATCCGGCTCCGCGGTTCCCGTTTTCCGATTCCTGTGGGAGACGCTCGGGCCGCAGAAGGCGACGGAATATTATAAAAAGCTCCGCGACCAGGCGGCGGTCGTCGATCGCGACCAGCGCCGGCAGATCGAGTGGATTGCGCAGGGCAAGTACGCGATTCTCATCGCCCCGAGCGACGGCGTCATGGCCCAGCTGCTTCAGCGCGGCGTCAAGTTCGACGTGTTGGAAGACTTCAAGGACGTCGGCACCTATATCGGCGCGAGCTTCGGCACCGCGATGCTCGTCAACAAAGCGCCGCATCCGAACGCCGCAACGATTTTTCTCAACTGGCTGCTGACGAAAGAAGGGCAGACGCTCTGGAGCAAAGCGATGAATCACGTGAGCAGGCGATTGGACGTGCCGACGGATCACCTGTTCACCTACATGATTCCCAAGCCGGGCGTGAAGTACTGGGCCGGCTACAGCGAGAAGGCGCAGACGCGGACTCCCGAAGAGGAAAAAATCTTAAAAGAACTTTTCGCGCGGTAGCGCTCTCGGCGCGTGCAACGTTCAGACAGAGGCAGAGCATTGTTTTGGACCAAGGCGCATGCGCCGGTGATGCCGTGGACGTGGCTCTTTTTGCTGCCGCTGATCGCGCTGATTTTTCTCATCACCGCCTATCCGGTCGGGCTCATCTTTCTTAAAAGTTTCGCGCTGAGCCGGCCCGGCCAACCCGCGACGTGGGGGCTTCAGGGTTGGATCGCCGCCTTCAACGATCGCGCGCTCGTCTCCGTGCTGCTCAACACGTTCAGCCTCGCCACGGTGAGGATCGCGATCACCACCGTGCTCGCCATTTTTTTCGCCTGGGTCGTCGCGCGCACCGACACCCCGTTCAAGGGCGCGATCGAGTTCGCGTTGTGGCTGGGATTTTTTCTCCCGTTGTTGCCGATGACGATGGGCTGGATTCTGCTCCTCGATCCGCATACCGGACTCCTCAACAAAGCGCTGATGCGACTCTTCGGCCTGGCGACCGCGCCGTTCAACGTATTTTCCTACTGGGGAATTATCTGGTGCCATCTCGCGTTCAGCACGTCGGTGCGATTTCTTCTGATCACGCCGGCGTTCAAAGCCATGGACGCGGCGCTCGAGGAGGCGGCGCAAACGTCCGGCAGCAATACGATCGGAACGTTGCTCCGCATTACCGTGCCCATCCTGGCGCCGGCGATTCTTACGGCCACGGCGTTGGGCTTTATCAAAAGTCTGGAATCGTTCGAGATCGAATTCGTGCTCGGAATTCCGGCCGGGATTTACGTCCTGCCGACGCGCATCTACGACTTCATCCACTGGGAGCCGCCGCTTTTCGGCCAGGCGACGGCGCTCTCGAGCATTCTTCTCGTTGTGGTTTTCGGGCTGGTGTGGATACAAAAAATTCTTCTCGGCCGGCGGCAATATACGGTCGTGACGGGCCGAAGCTACGCCGTGAGGCCGCTCGGTCTCGGCCGCTGGCGCTGGGCGACGTTCGCATTCTCGGTTCTCTTCATCGGCGCGATGATCCTGTTGCCGCTCGCCACACTCGTCATGGGAACGTTCATGGAGGTCTTCGGCTTTTTTAATTTGGCCGTCTCCTGGACGACGCGTCACTGGACGTCGGCGTTCAGCGATCCGATTTTTCTCCGCTCGCTCGGCAACACGCTCATCCTGGGACTCGGCGCCGGCGTCGTCGGCACTTTTTTTTACGCCTTCCTCGCGTACTTCATCGTGCGCACGCGCCTGCCGGGCAGGAGCGTCGTCGATATTCTCTCGTGGCTGCCGTGGGCGTTGCCCGGCATCCTCATCAGCCTCGCGCTTCTCTGGGCGGTGCTCGGCTCGGGCAGCTGGGTGAAGGCGCTTTACGGAACCGTGTCGCTGCTCGTGATCGCCGTCATCATCAAAGAGATGCCGTTCGGCAGCCAGATCATCAAAGCGGCGGCGATGCAGATCAACAGAGAATTGGAAGAGGCCTCCGCGGCGGCGGGCGCGTCGTGGTTCGCCACGTTCCGCCGCGTTTTAATTCCGTTGCTCAAGCCGACGCTCATGTCCGTCGCCATCATCATGTTCATCCAGGCCGTGCGCGAGATTCCCGCCGTGGTTTTTCTTTCGACCAACCGCACGCGGACGCTTTCTCTCCTCATGCTGGATTCCATAGCGGATGCGAATATGGAACGCGCCGCAGTCATCGGCTTTTTCATTGTCTTCCTTTTGCTGAGTCTCTTGTTGCTCGCGCGTGTGCTGGGCTTCCGGCTGCATTCCGCGGGAGGAAAGTAGGCGTTCCGTTCGCTTGCTTGAGCGTCTCGAAAGGAGTTTTGTCCGTGGTCTATTTCAAAGACGTGCGCGAGCATCTCGCCGCGCTGGACGCGGCCGGCCTGCTGGTGCGGGTCGAGCGCGCAATCAATAAAGACACCGAGTTGAATCCGCTCGTGCGCCTGCAATTTCGCGGTCTGCCCGAGGCGGAGAGAAAGGCGTTTCTATTTACCGACGTAACCGACCTCTCGGGCCGGCATTTCTCCATTCCCGTCGCCGTTGCATGTCTGGCGGGTTCGCGCCGGATCTACGGCGTCGGACTGCAATGCGATCCCGATAAAATCACCGAGCGCTGGACCCAGGCGCGCGAGCATCCGATCGAGCCCGTGTTGGTAAACGGCGGCCCGGTGCACGAAGAGGTGCACGGGAAAGAAGAGATCGATCGGCCCGGCATGGGGCTGGAGGAATTTCCCATCCCGATCTCGACGCCGGGCTTCGACGCCGCGCCGTTTACGAGCGCGAGCCAGTGGATCACGAAAGATCCCGAGACCGGCGTCAGAAACATCGGCACCTATCGCGGCATGGTGAAGTCGCGCACGCGGCTCGGCATGAACGCCGGAGGCATGCAGCATATTTCCCAGCACTGGCGGAAATGGCAGAAGCTCGGAAAAGCGATGCCCGCCGCGGTCGTGATCGGCGCGCCGCCGAACGTCGCCTACGCGTCGGTGATAAAAATTCCCTATGGCGTCGACGAGTACGCGGTCGCGGGCGGCCTCGCCCACGAGGCGGTGCCCGTTGTCAAAGCGAAAACCGTCGATATCGAAGTTCCCGCCAACGCCGAAATCGTGATCGAAGGATTTATCCGCACCGACGTGCTCGAGCCGGAGGCGCCGTTCGGCGAGTTCACGGGCTACATGGACCCGCAGCAATTCAACCCGTTCTTCGAGATCACCTGCGTCACGCACCGCAAAAATCCTCTGTGGGTCACCATGCTGAGCCAGTTCCCGCCTTCCGAGTCGAGCAAGATCCGCACGGTCGGGAGCGAGGGCAACGCGCTCTCGTATCTGCGCGGCCGCGGCTTGGAGTGCGTGAAGGACGTCGGCTACAACGAAGCGAGCGGCGGTTGGGGACTCTGCTGCATTCAAGTGAGCAAACCGAAAGAAGAGGAAGTGAACGCGATTCTCGAGGCGTGCACGGCTTCGCCCAGCATCCGCGCGAAGATGATCGTCGTCGTGGACGACGACATCGATCCGCGCGACACCGAGTCGATCGTGTGGGCGATCACCTATCGCTTGCAGCCGCACCGCGACATGAAGGTGAGGATGATGGGACTGGTTTCCGCCGACTGGTCGGCGTTTCCGCCGGGCACCGGCGATCCCGGCGGCTTCCAGACCAAAGAGCCGGAGATGAGTGTGTCGGTCATGCTGATGGACGCGACGCGGAAGTGGCCGTACCCGCCCGTGTCGCTGCCGCCGAAAAATATTATGGAGAACGTCCTTCCTATCTGGCGCGAGCTGGGCTTGCCGTCGCTCGACCTGCGCACTCCGTGGTACGGCTACGATCTCGGCTGGTGGTCGGCGGCGGAACAGGAGGCGGGAAAGCTCGCGGTCGAGGGCCGCTACTACGAGACCGGGGAAAAAATGGCGCGCGAGCGCATCCCCGCGCCTAAGGACGAGGCGAAAGGCCGGTAACGCGAGGCTGTGATACGAAGAGAGATTCTTCGCTGCGCTCAGAATGACAAAGAGGTGTCATCCTGAACGAGGTTCAACTTGACAAGAATATAGCGTAACGTTATTTGGGTCTCGCGGGTTGAGATATGGCGGACGAGTTGGAAATCGCGTTTCCCGAAATGCGCTACGACATCACGATGCCTTTCTTCGAGGGCAGAGTGAAGATCGACGGCGTCAGACTCAAGCCGACAAAAACGTCGTCGATGGTCTTCGCCGACAACCCACAGCTCCGTGAAGGCAACTTCGGCCTTTGCGATTTGAATTTGGGTTATTTTCTCCCGGCCATCGACGCCGGCTGGCAATTAATCGGCATGCCCGTCTTCTCGAAACGAAAGCCGGTCTATCCATATATATTTTGCCGGGTCGATCGTGGAATCAATTCTCCCAAGGACCTGGAAGGGAAAACGATCGGCACGCGTCAGTATCGAACCGCGATCAGCGTCTGGGTGCGGGGGCTTTTGCAGCACCGATACGGCGTCGATATTTCCAAGATGATCTGGCAGGCGCAGATCAAAGAAGTTTTCCCGAGCTATGATAAATCCACGAAGATCGACTACATCGCCGGAGACAAGAGCGCCGTCGACCGGCTGCTCGACGGCGACGTGGACGCGATCGTCACGGATATCTCCGACGGCAAGCTCGCCGATCGTCTCGAGCAGAGCCCGAAGGTGAAGCGGCTCTTTCCCAACTATATGGAAGAAGACGCAAAGCTCTACCGCGAAACCGGCATTTTCACGCCGGTGCACATCATCGTGATGAGCAAAAAACTCGACCGGCAATATCCTGATCTCGCCGGCAAACTCTACGCGGCTTTCGAGCAAGCGAAAAAAACCGCCTACGACGACATCCTGAGCGAGCGTGGCGGCTTCTCCGTCGTCTATTTGCGCGAACGGTTGAAGGAGCAGTTCGAAAAATGGGGCGATCCGTGGAAATACGGCATGGAGGCGAACCGAGGCGCGATCGACGCGTTCATCAAATACAACCACGAGCAGGGAATGACGCGCTCGCCGCTTTCTTACAAAGAAATCTTCGCCGCGGCGACGCTGGAGACGTAAAAGTTTTGAAACGTTCCCAAAGAGAGATGCTTCGCGGAGTTTATCCTGAGAGCGGTCGAAGGGCTCAGCATGACAGAAGTAAACGGGCAGGATTGGCTCAATTCATGTTTGTCATCCTGAACGTAGTGAAGGATCTCTCCGAGCCGAATTATTTCCAGAAGGAGTAATCACGATGCTTCCTAAGGAACAGAACGAGTTGCTGACGCGCGTCGGCCCGGGAACGCCGATGGGCGAGTTAATGCGGCGCTACTGGATTCCGGCGCTTTTGTCCGAGGAAATTCCCGCGCCCGACAGCCCTCCGGCTCAGGTCAGGCTCCTGGGCGAAGAGCTGGTCGCGTTCCGCGACACCAACGGGCGTATCGGTCTTCTCGGCGAGCACTGCGCGCACCGCGGGACTTCGCTTTTTTACGGGCGCAACGAAGAGTGCGGGCTGCGCTGCATTTATCACGGCTGGAAATACGATGTCGAAGGCAACGTGCTCGACACGCCGGCCGAGCCGGGGGACAGCGACTTCAAAACGAAAATTCGCCACACCGCCTATCCGACGCGCGAGGCCGCCGGCGTGATTTACGCCTATCTCGGCCCGCGCGACAAGATGCCGCTCTTTCCCGACTATGAATGGATGCAGGTACCGGTCAATCAGACTTACGTGACCAAATGTCGCATGGAGTGCAGCTACCTTCAGGGACTCGAAGGCGAATGCGATTCGTCCCATCTGTCGCTGCTCCATCAAACGTTCACACCGGGGCCGGCGCGCGCTATTTGGCGTCTCGACTCGGCGCCGCGCTATGAGACGGAGGAGACGGACTTCGGCTTGCGGCTGGTGGCGACGCGAAGCGCCGGACCGGGACAGCAATACGTCAGGCTTTCGAGCTTCGTCATGCCGGTGTTCGGCTGCGTCCCCGCCGGGCGCCCGCCGGGAGAATTGGACGGTTACGAGATTCATATGTACGTGCCGTACGACGACACGCATTCCTGGCGCTACGACCTGGGGTTCAGGAGAAAGCGTCCGGTGGCCGAGGACGAGGTGCATCGACGCAAACAGATCGGCCCCGATCACGTCCGTATTCGGAACGCGGGCAACCATTACCTGCAAGACCGGCAAATGCAAAAAACGGTGAATTACACCGGCATCGAAGATTTTCTCAATCACGACGCGTGCGCGACCGAGAGCATGGGGCCGATTTACGACCGCAGCACGGAACACCTCGGCATGAGCGACAAGGCGGTGATCGCCGTCAGAAAATATCTGCTCGCCGCCGTCAAAACCGTGCAGGAAGGCAAAGAAGCGCCGCACATGGTCCGCGATCCGAAGCGAAACCGTTTCCCGCACATCGACTGCTTCGCCGAGCTTATGCCCGCGGACGTTCGTTGGCGCGAGCAGTGCGACTATTTGACCGAGACCGCGGAAAAAGAAAATCCGGCCGGCTACACGCCGAAACGGAAAGCCGTCTCCTGAAGAGGACACGATGAAAAGACCCAAGCAACGCGTAACGGCAAAAACGAAATCCAACGGCAAGCCCGACGAGCAGGAGCTGAAAATAGCGGCGAAGATTCTCGAGTGGGAGATCGGCGATATCTGGGGTCACGTCGGTGTGCGCATGTCGGACAAGGAAGGCATCGCGGTCCAAATGTTTCGCCGGCCGGAAGAGCAGGGGAAGGAAGACTGGCTCGTGCGCTTCGACTACTCGCTAAAGAAGCTCTCCGGTGTCGGTACGGTCCCGCGCGAATCGACCATCTACACGGAGATTTTCAAGGCGCGGCCGGACGTGAACGCGATCGTGCACTCGCACGCGCCGATGTGCATCGCGCTCGGCCTGGCCGATAAAACGCTCGCCTGCGTGCACATGCAATCGTTCCGCTTCGGCGGCGGCGTGCCGACGTATCCGCGGCCCATCTATATTCTCGACGAAGCCGAAGGCGCGGAGCTGGCGCGCGCGCTCGATCAATCCGCCGCCGTGATGATCAAAGGCCACGGCATCGTCACCGTCGGGAAGACGATCGACGAGGCCTCGATGACCGCTCTATATATGGAGCGCACGGCGAAGATTCAGGCCATCGCGCATCTGCTCGGCTTCGCCGGCCCGACGGAAGAATTCCTCGATGAACTCAGCGTCAGCAAGGACAAGCTCTTCGCCAAGGTGGACAGAGCGAAGATGACGCATTCGGCCGAGTGGAAATATTACGCGGACAAAATCAAGAAGGGTGAAAAATGGACGCGGGGATGGACGTAAAAAGAAGGGATGAAGGATGAGGGCGGAGGGATGAATAAAAGCTTAAGAACAACAAACCGGGTTTTGTATTTTTCATCCCTCATTCCTCATCCCTCATCCTTGAGTCGGGCGTTCGTTGTCCTAGCGCTACTCTTCGTTTCACAGTGTGTTGATGCGGCGACGCCCGATTTCGACAAGACCCTCGCTGCGGCGAAGCAGGAAGGCAAGTTGGTCGTCGCCATTCCTCCCACAGCGGAATTGCGCAAGCAGCTGGAGGCGGCGTTCAAGGGTAAATTCGGCATCGACATCGAGCTGGTGCCGGCGCCGGGCCCGACGAACGCCAACCGGATCGCCTCGGAGCAAAAAGCCGGCGTCGGCTACTTCGACGCAATCATCTGCGGCACGGGCACCGCCATCCCGCTGGTTCAGGAGGGCATGATCGAGCCGCTCGAACCCAATATGATCTTGCCGGAAGTGAAAGATCCGAAAAATTGGTGGGGGGGCCACATCTGGGAGGACAACCTCAGCACCAAGCGCTTCCTCTATTCCTTCATCGCCGAAGTCGGCACCGGCGGCCTCTGGTACAACTCGGCGCTCGCCAAACCGGATGAGCTGCGCTCGTTCGACGATTTTCTAAGCCCCAAGTGGAAAGGCAAAATCGGCCTCGGCGATCCGCGCATTCCCGGCTCGGGGCAATCGTTGTGGTCGTTTCTCTGGGAAATAAAAGGCGAGGAATTCCTCCGAAAGTTCGTGCAGCAGGATCTCTTCGTCAGCCGCGACCTGCGCCAGATCGCCGACGCGCTGGCCAAGAGCAAGCTCGCCATCGCCATCGGAACGGGCTATTCGCAGTTGGAGCCGTTTTTAAAATCCGGCCTGCCGGTCAAGCAGTTGCCGGCGCCGGCGGAAGGATTGCCGGCGAGCAACGGCTTCGGCGTCATCGGCGTCATCAAAAATCCGCCCCATCCGAACGCCGCGCGACTTTTCCTCAACTGGTTTCTCAGCAAAGAGGGACAGGATTTTTACGGCAAGGTGATGAAGGCGGCCACGCGCCGTCTCGACGTGGACACCAAATGGCTCCTGGAACACGGCGTCGAGGCGGCGAAGGATTCGCTCACGCTGGCCGAATACAACCGAGTGCGAAATCATTTAGAGGACAAGTACACCAAGGTCCGGGCGCCCGCGGGAAAGTTTGCCGAGCAGATTCTCAAGTAGGAGAAACGACATGACGCATCGAATCGCTGAGAAATCGTTTTTCATCGCGGCCCTTCTCGCCGTCTCGTTTCTCGGCGCGTCGGCGGGAAATCTCGGCGCGCAAACCGATTGGAAAAAAGATTGGGAGCGGGCGCTATCGGAGGCCAGGAAAGAAGGCAAGATTGTCGTCGGCATTCCCGCGCGGGCCGAGCTGAGAAAGGAATTGGAGCTAGTTTTCAAGCCGAAATTCGGCGTCGATATGGATCTTTCGGTAGCGAGAGGCCCGCAAAACGCCAGTCGGATCGCTTCGGAGTTTAACGCCGGCGTCAAATATTTTGACGTTTTCATCGGCGGATCGGGCACTTTCGAATCGATCGCCGAGGACGGCATCGTCGAGCCGTTGATGCCGAATCTGATTCTGCCGGAAGTGAGGGACGCGAAATTCTGGTGGGGAGGCCACATCTGGGAGGATAATCTCAAGACGAATCGCTTTCTTTATTCCTTTATCGCCGATGCCGGCACGGGCGGCTACTGGCAGAATACCGCGCTGGTGAAAGCCGACGAGATCCGCTCGCTCGACGATTTTCTCAATCCCAAATGGAAAGGGAAGATCGGCTTTCTCGATCCGAGGACTCCCGGCTCCGGCCAATCGGTCTGGTCCTTCTTTTGGGACGTCAAAGGAGAAGAATTCCTCAAAAAGCTCGTGCAGCAGGATCTATTCGTCAGCCGCGACCAGCGCCAACTCGCCGACGCGCTGGCGAAAGGCAAGCTCGCGGTCGCGCTCGGCGTCAGCTTCTACACGCTCGAAGGCTTCATCGTCGCCAACCTGCCGATCAAAGAGATGCCGCCGCTCAAAGAAGGCGCGCC